>JADGCO010000068.1 GCA_015228935.1 Magnetococcales bacterium
CTGGTTCAACCCTGGAAGCCATGGACAAGGACAAGGCCACCTTCCGGACCAAGGGCGGCGCACGACAGGTCTTCATACGCGATTATTTCAACATGGACCGGACGAAATTGCGGATGGTCTGGGATCGGCCAACCGGAGAGGGGATTCGGATATGATCGAAGAATATCGGGAAGCCATGCCAGGACCATGTGCCAAGGTACTCCTGACAATACGCAGGGCGCGTAGTTCGCACCGCGCCCTTTGGGGCAAAATGAATCCCAAAAACTAGGTTTACTGCTTGGTTGACTATCAGGTTGACTGCATCATTAATATTTTGAAAATACAGGATAAAGTAGTCAACCTGGAAACCGGGAATAGGTTGACTGTCAGGTTAACTGCTTTGAAAATACAGGATAAAATGGTTAACCTGGAAACTGGAACAGGTTAACATCTTTGAAAATAAAGGACAAAACGGTTAACCTGGAAGCTGGGAACAGGTTGACTTTTCCCGGAATGGCGTCGGCTGAATTTTGAGCCAACGCGCACGGGAACAGGGTATTCAACGGGCTGAAAATTGAGCCGGTTGAAACTCACCATGCGCAAGCACGGGAGCGGGAATTGGTTCCCCAAATTTGGGGAATCAAACTGGCCTTACCACGCGCACGCACGGGAACGGGTTCACTGGGCCGAAAATTCGGCTCAGTGAAATCCTTACCACGCGCACGCACGGGAACAGGCCTTTGCTCCCCAAATTTGGGGAGCAAACAAAGCCTCACCACGCGCACGCACGGGAACGGGTGGAAGGGTTGCGTTTGAAACGCGATCCCCTTACCACGCGCACGCATGGGGACAGGTTGGTCGGATTTCAAATCGGACCCTCCCAAACTCCTCACCTTGCGCACGCACGGGAGCAGGTCCGCCAGGGGTACCAATTTGACTGGTACCCTTCCTCACCACGCGCACACGGGAACATACGGCCAGATTGATTCCCCAAATTTGGGGAATCAAACCTCACCACGCGCACTCGCGTTTGAAACCCGACAGGGTGGCGGGAATTTTCTCCTGGTTGGCCTGCCAGGGGAAATGACATCACCCTGGTGGTTGCATCCCTGGAGCCGGTGNNTTTCCTGGTTGGCCTGCCAGGGGAAATGACATCACCCTGGTGGTTGCATCCCTGGAGCCGGTTGATGCGGAAAACGTGGCAAGACGCAGTTCACGAAACCTACCCATGGTCATACAGCGTGAAGTCGCGGTCCATCCACACCACGTGGAATACCACGCCATCGCGGAATCCAAGCATGAGGGCTTTCCCATGGCATCGGAACGCAATGATACGAACGTCAGGTGTGATGACACTCGGGATGCCAGCTTTGATGGCGTCACGGGGAACAATTTCAGAACCAAGACCATGACGAGGGGCACTTTGAATCTCTCTCCACGTCAACCTGGAAAGGCGATGGAGCGTATCCGCGAAGGCCGCCTTCTCTGCCTGGGTACATTTGTCCAGGGCGTGGGCGTCTTGGAGATGAACCAAGGAGAAGATCGGTTTTTCCTGGTTGGTCGATCCCATCCCTTTGGGAGACGGTTTAATCCTTTCCCCCTGGATGGAACGTCGCTTGATCATGGCCATCCACTATTGCAGTTGGGTTTTGAAATAGTCCTTCATGGCTTCGAGCGGAATAACACCCCCTGGCTCCTGGTCGTAAGTCTCTCGCCACGGTGGTTCATCATGGGTCAAATTGCGCAACTTCCATGCGTCATACTGCCCGTATACGTTGTAGACTTCATCCAAACATTTGCGTTGTTCTTTCTGAAAAGAGTCAAAGTCCATCTCTTCAGGTCTTGGAATGGGTCCCGAGCCGAATTTTTTGAACTCCTGATAAAGCAACGGGACAACTGGACCATGAGTCCATGCTGTGATGGGTTCCATAAAAAGCGGTTTGTCAAACATGGCCAAGTGGAAGCCTTGGGCATAATAGACGAGCTTTTGCAACTTCATGTTTGAAATAAAGTCTCCTGCATCTTCATCCGCAAGAGAAAGGAAGTAGTTGGCAACGTCAAGACAGGTGATATCTTTCATTTTGTTGGCTCCTGGGCAGGGGGAATGCAAATGGGCTTCCCTTCCATATGCGGGGATTGATCCCTGTCATATTATGTCTCCTCCCACTCCCGATGATATCCGATAACGTCCGCAGAAATCCACTTGCATCCGTTGGCGTCCAGGAATAGGTTCCTGGAACGGGGCCGAAAACCCCTCAAAGAGCGGACACCGCACCCGTCAGACTTGCGGTATTTTTGCGCCGCCCGATGCTTGGCAGGGCTGAGCGGTGGCTACGATGAAGACATGTCTTCGAAAGTGGCCGATGGTCTCTCTTTTGTTCTCATCGGAGCAAATGAAGCGTTGCAATACGCAATCAATCTTCTGGACGACGATTATCAGGAACCTCCCCCCACCTGACCAGGGCTTCCTCCCAGGAAGAGAACCCCCAAGGGGCCGGAGCGATCTGGCCCTTTTTGTTCCTGGCGTCTTTCTGGTCGCGTGACTTATTCGCGTTTGAAACGCGGAATTCGCGGGGGCGATGGGATTTCCCTCTGGCAGGAACCTGTCCGGGAAGACCCCAGGCAACAGGCACCGATGTTGCTGCACGTTTCCCCTGAATTTCTGACCGGATACCAGACCTGGAAAATTTAAAAACTCCCGCCAAAAGTAGCAACAGGGTAGCAACGAACAAAAACGGCCACCTTGCGAGTGGCCGTCATTGTTTGTTTTTATTGGTGAGCCGTGCTGGAGTCGAACCAGCGACCCACAGATTAAAAGTCCGCCACTCCAAGTCTTGACTATGCTCGCCCATGCTGCAATAAGATTATATCATGTTAATTTATAACGACTTTATCTGATATGCAATCAATCACTCTGCATAGAGATCTGAAAAAATCGGAAAAAATTGGATATGAGTGTTCACGCAGTGTTCACAGCAAATCAAACGTAAAACACCTGAACCGAGGTACCGTTTCCACGTTTCGTAGCCCTGCCATTCTCGATGGTAACGATATCGCCAACGCTGGCTTGTCCGGGCACTTCCACAACCCCGCCTTTGCTGGCGACCCGAAGAAGACCGGTGGTGGATATATCGATCACACGGCCCGTCATAACCTTTTGTCCAATCAATAAAAGTTGAAGGTCAATCAGAGGGTTGGACATAACGCAAAATATCCAGTGATGTGGTCAATTTTGGGCCATCGGCTGTATGGCTTACGGATGTGATTTTGCCCCGCCAGGACTGGCCCATCATGGCGTCGTGGACCTCAACCAGGTGGCCAGGCAGGAAGCCCGGTCGGTGGAGGCACGTCAGGGAGACCTCCTGCAAGATCTCGCCGCTGTCGATCTCGGCACGGCCACGGGAGAGCTTGGCCAGGGTATCGGCCAGGAGCGGATCGGAGATGTCCTCACCGTGATGATCGCCTGCGCCGCGTTGGCAGATGATTTCGCCGTCCAGGGGCGTCGCGCCGTTCTGGGCCACAGCCCGCACCTGCACCGGAAAAGCATCCAGTCCGGCCACGGTCTCTGGCGTGGTCAGACCCCAGGAACGGGCCACGGCGGTGTAGCCGATGCGGGCGGTGGCCACCCCAGATCGTTCGGCAGACAGGCTGCGCCGGTCGGCCTCCAGGGTGAGCGTACCAAGGTCATTGCCCAGCCAGATCACCGAGTCGATGGAGACGGCGGGCTGATCCAGGGCACCCGTAGATGTGCCGTCGAAGACGAGATCTTGGGTCAGCCGCAGGGTCTGCTCCGGTCCCGGCAGCAGCAACCCGGTGGATGCGGCCAGTTCCACACTGGTCACCTCCGGCCCGGTGTGGACCAGCAGATGGGCGGTTTCGCCCACAAAAAAACTGTTCCGTCCCTCGTTCAACCCGTTCGGACGATTATCCAACTCAGCGGCAAGGTAGCCGGACTGGGGAAGATAGCCCCGCACCAGCACGCGGTTGACCCGGCGACGCAGCGTGTGGGACTCGCTGCACGACAAGTTGTCGGCGGCATCGGTGAGGATGTGATCGGGGGTGGCCGTGTTCCAGTCGGGCACAGCCACCGGGAAGCGATGCCGCACCCGCAGTTGGCCCTCGGGCAGGGTCTCCACCACACCCCCGGCGGCCTCGGCAATGGTCCGGACCACGTCGGCGGGGGTGGCGTTGTGGACCGCCAGCCTGCCGCCGGGGATCAGCCAATCTACCAGGTCCCAAAGGATGGTTTCGCCCGTGGCATCCTCGGTAGCGGCGCGAGCCTGGACTGGATCATTCCAAGTCCGTTCCAGGGGCGCGGCCCGTGGCGAGGTCAGGTGCGCCGTCGGGCTGATCACCGAGATGCTGAAGCGGGGCATGCCGACGCCGTTGCGCTCCAGGGTCTTGTTGTCCACCACCAAGTTGAAGACCTCGCTGCCCAGTTCGAGGGTGATGGGATCGCCCACCTTCACCCTCTGGAAGCTGGCAGGATCGTCCAACTCCAGGGAACCGCTCCAGGCAAAATCGCCCTCAGCGAGGGAGATGGTGACAGATAAGATCATGGTTGTTTCTGCTCGACAAAGTCACTGAACATCAACATGGCTACTTCTTATTTGTGGATGATGTTTCAGGAATCGGGTTGCGGTAATCGATGGTCATGGTGATCTTGATTTTCAAATCAACATCAAACTGTTGAGAATAGGTGTAATACCCGACATATGCCGAAAAAGTGTACGTCCAATGACCTTGCGAGGCAGGCGTGATGGTGACATCCCCGTTCACGAAGGATGCCGTGCTGGGATCCACCGTCGCATGGGCCGGGTATGGCCCTCCCGGAAGTGTGACCCGGATCCGAGGGTTGACGCCGTTTTCCTGCCAGTAGACCGTCTTCAGGAACAGATCGAAAAAGACCGAAACCCTGTTGCCGGTGACATCCAGATTCCATCTGGCATCACAGTTGGTGGTATCGGCGAAAGGGCACCCCAGCCCGGTCGTGACGTAAACGCTGGTATGAATCTGCCACTGACCGAAGGGAGAATTCCATTGCCGCCACGCATCCAAATGGTTCGCGCCTCTGTTGATCGAAGCAATATACTCGGGGGTGGTTATAGGGATGTCGCTCAACCGGTCGATCCGGTAGTCTTGCCAATCGATCTCCCTGAATCTTGCTTTCGAGGGAATGATGGCCTTGCCGGGAGAATATTTGTGTTTGACACCGGCTTGGAAAGAATTGGCAATGACTTCCGTGACTCCGAGTTTTCCCGATATGAGGAAGGGCAACGCAGTGGGAATGGAGTCGATCATAAACGGTCCGATCATGGGCTTCCACAACGGTTTGTCTAAAATCAACTTTGGATAGTCGTAATACTCCAGCACGTCGCAGGCGGAAGCTGGGGTGACATACTGCCGGACCAGATCGATCACCCCTTCCACCTTCCGGTACGGGAGGTGGATGCTTTTCACCCTCCGAAACGGCCCTAAACTGGGGAAACGCGATGTCATCGACTTCCCAGGAAGCGATAACGCACAATTTTTTTGGTATCCATATCCTGCAGTTCGATGTAGGTGGTATCCTCCAGCACAACCTTTGGTTCCGTTCCGCTCATGTCGATGGGCACGGTCCTAACCTTATTCTTGCGGGTCCCGGGGCGTTCCGAGTAATCCCCGATCTCTCCAGATTCCTTTTCTGTTTCTCCGGCCCACTTGACGCTGACTCCGGGGGTGCCGGAGGGCCAGAAGACCCGCTCGAAGGTAGCCTTGGCCACATGGTAATCGGTAATGGCCAACAGGGAGACGGGGGGAATTTCGGTGGAGTTGATGTTGCCGCTGGACCAGGCTTTTTGCATGTCCCGAAAATGCTCCGGAGTGGCCATTCCAATTCCGTTTCCGTAGGTGATCTCGAAGAGGGAAAAGGTGGCCGCATACTCCACGGCCAGGGCACCGTAGGCCTCTCCGGCACAGAAAAATTCTCCCCTGGTCGGGTTGTAGATAGGTGGCTCCAGTGGTGACCCAGAACGGTCCCGGAACATGGTCTGGTGGATGATCTTCACTTGGGGCTGATCGTGGAACCAACGCAATCGCTTGCGTGTCTCGCCTTGAAAATCCAACACCTCGGTTACCGGCTCGCTACGACGCCCCAAATTGGTTGCGGCGTTGATTAAGACGTCACGTTTGAGGGATGCCGGCTCGGTGACGCGAATTTTTATTGGCCCTTCATCCACCAGGATCTTTACCTCATTGGCGGCGCGTTTCGAGCAGTAGAGTTTGACCCGCTTCCTGCCGGGCACAGCCACTTCCAATGGCAGAAGTTTGGGAGGAACCCCCCACGCACTCACCCGGACGACCGAACTGGAGAAAGTTACCTGTACTGGCACAGCCCCTCCCTGATCGTTATCGCTTGTTACCAGCTCGAATGATGAATCGGCTTCCGGGGAGGAAAAGGAAATCTGCAAGCTTGTGGAGACCGTACTCATAACCACTGTCCTCCCACGGAAGCACGCACCCGGGAATATGAGGCCAAAGTCTGGGGTGCGGTGAAGATGTCGTAAATCAAGCGGAATTTTTTTGCTATCGGGGTACCATCCATCAGGTCATAGCAGGAGCGGAACCGCATCCCTACGGGGGTGGTGGAATCCCACTCCACGGAAAATCGTTTTGAGACTGGGGACATCGTACTCCAGGAAGAATGGAAACGCGCCTGGAATATTTCCGCCCAGGATGAGGCAAGGCGTATCTGAATGGAATCCATGGACAGCGGCATGGACCAGCGGGCATGGATGGTATGGGTCATGGGAGTGCCCATGATGGAATAAGATGCCCTGGCGAATGGATCCTGAACCAGAGGCAGTAACCCGTTTATTGCTGAAACAGAAAGGGTGGTTTTGCCACCCTGGAGCAAGAATTCCCGGAAGATGCCGGTCAGCGCAGCTCTGGACGTGTTCCGCCCAAGCCCGCCGAAGGTGAAGTGCCATTCGCTCCCTCGCCAACTGTGCCCAAGAGCTGAATATGCTCCACGAACTCCAGAAACCTCCTGCCAATATTCCTCTGGGAGCCAAGCATATCCGGTTCTACTGGATGCCGCTTTTGCCCGTATTCCCTGCCAGTAGTCATCCGGGTACCACTCCGCTGCAAAACGGAAAGAAGTTCCAATTCCGTGAATCGATGCCCAATAGCTATCGGGCAACCCGGGCGATCCCCTGACCTTGGCTTCCTCGATCATGCCCGCGGGCTGGGAATCCCAATAGGACTGCGTCAGGGATGCGTTTCCACAAAGAGATCCGGCGCGGATGTTTTTTGCACCTGCATCCGGCCAGGAAAATCCCGCAATACCGGCTGTGGATTTGATGAAAACAGCCATGCCTCCAGGCCAGGAGGGAAAGCCTGAATTGGCCGGTTGACTGATCAGTCCAAGCAAGGAGCCTCGTATTTCCGTCCAATAGGAACTCAAAAACCATCCCTGCACCTTGGACGCCTTGGCCCCAGTCATACCCTTAGGCAAGCCGTTCCAATAATCTTCGGACCACCCGATTGCTGCCACCGGGGTTTTGGCAAGCCCCTTCCAGTTCCACCAAGCTCCGGAGGGAATCCAAGCATGGCCTGGACGTCCGCCACGAAAACTCACGCCGCAGACCTGCGGAAAGGAGCGGCTCACAGCTTGCCGGGAGAACGATGTCGCGCCAATAGATCCAACATCCGCCATGCATCAACTCCAGGTGCTGGAGGTTTCGATGATGACTTGGCCTGAGTTTGCAACATTGATGGCTTGGAAGGCTTTTCCAGACATCTCTCCCGTGCCGTTGAAGGTGTCAAGGTGGCTCAATGGGGTGGTATGCAGGGGGCACCACAGGCCAGGTAAATGTCCGCGCAGGACGTAGTTGGATGAGACTGGCTGGCTGAGCCATACCGGACACAACCACAGCCCGCCATCAGGAGCGTTTGGATAGGCGATATACTGGTTGGATCCCATGGTGTTGCTGGTCAACGTGGTTTTGGAGCCGTCGATGAATTTGGCCACTTGGCATGAGGAACCGACTCCGGTGTAATTGCGGGCCACGTAATGGCCGGTGATGACGGCGCTGTTCACGGCAGTGGCTGCATAGGCCAGACGTTCGTTGCTGCCATTGGCGTCATTTTCCACCTGTTTGCCGATGATAAAGGTGCCGTAGTCGTCGCCGCCGGTCTTGTAGCTGATGAAATCCCCAAAGCCGAAGCCATGGGATAAAGTGGAATAATCGCCGGTCTGGATGAAGAGATAGAAGGTGCGGTCGGTGGCCACGAGTACCCAGGGCCGAGCGGTGGCATCGGCGGTGGTGGATTTTCGGCAGATGAGACCGGTGACAGATTGCGCCGCAGAGGGAAATGGCCCGCTGCCGGATGCCAAGCCGGTCATGGATTCATACCCGGTCATTCGCGCCTCCTTGGCCCCGCCCGCAGATTCACTGTTGTCGAGTACCTGTAGGAAGCGCTGATTTCCGCCGCCAGCCTGGAAAACTGCATTGTTGGTGCCGGTATAGGGCCGGGTCCAGCCCGCAGCGATTTTGGCTCCGTAACCCGTTACCAGACAAGAATAAAGCAGCCCGATGAGGCTACCAACGGTGCCGGAGATGGCCGGAGCGCCGGTGTCGGTGGAGTAATAAACGGTGGTGGATTCAGGCATTTCAAAATCTCCTTCTTGGTCAGGCCGTCAGGCCCCAGATGCCGAAAAACATGCCGTTGCCCCTCTGGGCGGCGCTGCCTGCCGGCACAATGCGTCTCTGCCAGATGGGGAAAGCGGCGGGATGGGTAGTGAAGATAAGTAGATCCCCAGGAGCCCAGGAACCACCCCACCCGGAGGCTGGCAGGGTGAAATAGGGCCGATCGAAGGCCTGGTTGTTGGGAGAAAAGTCGCCAGTGGTGCTGCCGCCGCCCACGAATCCGGCGGTGTCGCCGAAACAGGTGAAAGCGGCAGGCGAGGTGAAGGAGATGGTCCAGGTCTGCTCGATGCCGCCGATGGCATCCAGGGTGATGAGGGTGGGCGAATCGCCCGTGCCATCCCATCCATCGTATGTGCCATGTTGGGAGGAGAGATCCCAGGCTTCGGCGATAGCCTGGACGTCCCCCGCCTCGATGACCGAGGCCACCCGAGTGGCGGAGGCGGTGTAGGCATTTTGCAGAGAATGGCCTGCGTCAAAGACGAGTGTCGCCTTGTCGCCATTCCAGATGACGGCATCGGAGGCAGCCAGCCGAACAAACTCATATTTTCCGGAAGAATTTGTCTGATCCGTCAGGACGATCAGGTCGCCATTGCGGAAGATAAAATCATCGGCGTTTTCCACCTGTACGCTGATGGAAGTGGACTCAACTTCTGCGTCGATCTCCAGCCACCCGGCACCATAGAGCCGTTCGGATCCGGTGATATCGTCCTGGATATTAGTCTGGGTGCCAGGAAAGATCAGCACCCGGTCATCGCCCGAGGTGGGGGTGTCCACGTAGATCCTGGCGTTGCGCAGGGAGATCCCATCGGCATTGGCCACCTTCAGGAAAGCCTTGCGGTAGCGGTCCGAACCGGCCAAGCGTTCGCTTTCCGGAACATCGGGCCAGAAGTTATTCTTCACGCTGTCGGCGATCTCCTTGCTGGAGATGCGTCCGCCGTTGGCAGAGGTGTCGGATACTGTCTCGGAGCCGTATTGTTTGAGATTGATACCCTGGAGAGGCATGGAAATTCCTCGGAATTCAGATGGTCATCAACTTGATGGTGCCGGTGAAACGGACAGTCTCGGGCAGATGGGGAAATACCAGCTTGAAGCTGGCCGCCGGGGCATCATGGTGCCGGAACATCACAGTGAAGGTTTCGGAGTCCCAAACCAGGGGGAAGGTAGTTCCGGCTTGGGTGGCCATGGCGCGGATGGCTTCTACCGTGGATTGATCGAGCCAAGTGGCCTCCTCGGTGGCATCCAGGGTGATTGGCCGACCACCCGAGAGGGCCTGAGACCATGTCACCACGGTTCCGCCCAGGGTGCGGGTGGCTTCCTGGGCCACTGGAGACCACTCCCAGCGGTCGGTCCATTGGAGGGAGTCCGGAAGGGTAACATCGCCAAGGTTTTTCATCTGTCAAGATATTCCCCGTTCCAGGTCCTTCAACGCATTCACAACTTGCCGGATCTGCTGACGGGGACCGGGGATGGATGCCACCGGCCTGCCGCCCGCGAAGAGATCCAGCCGCACCACCCCCTCCACCGGCGGGACGGCTCCTCCGGTGGCGAAAGCAGGTGCGGAGGGCATGACCGGAATCACCAGGTTGCGGACCAGGCCCCCCGCAGCGAAGCGGGGCATTTCCGGGAGCCGCAACCGCATGCGGTTGAGGGATTCCAGCAGCCCCAGCCCGTAGCGCCGGACCGCCTCCTTCCGGATGACGAACTCCCCCGCTTCCAACATGGCATGGACACGGTCTCCCCCGCCAAAACCTGGCAGGCGACCTCCTCGCGCCAGCCCCACCGGTCCACCCACAGCATGGGCTTCCTGGGTCACTTGTTGCACAGTGTAGGTGATGACTCGACCATCCAGGGCGTTGGCACGTGATGTGATACCGTCCATGGCAGACACAGCAGCAGCAGTATCCGCATGCACCTGAATTGCGCTGCCAGCCTGGACTGTGGATTGAAATTCCTGAAACTTTGTGATCAGGCCATTGATGGCCCCGGTCGCCATGGTGGCGTCAAATTTGGCTTTGATCTCTGGATCGAATCCAGCGAACTCGGACTTGAAGTTCGCGAACACACGAGATACTTCATCCAGTCCGGTCTTGATTGGACCTGTTAATCCTTGGGCAACCTTATCCGAAATTCCCTCCAGGAACCGGGCTTCTTCCTGAAGTTCGACCTTGATCCGGACCATCCGTTCCTTTTTTTCCAGCAGATCATCAATCTGGCGAGCAGCCTCAGTGATCTTGGCTGTGTCGATGCCAAGGATGATCCGATGGTCCTTGCTGAGGGACTGATCCAATCCAGCCAGAACCTGACGTACCGTCTCCAGTTGTGTGGCCAGAGACCCGTATTCGAGACGCAAAGCGGATGCTGACTGTTGGTGATTATTGCCCTGTTCCTGGAAAGCCTTATCCACAATGGCCGCCGCACGCTTGACTTGTTCAGAAGACCGTGTCACGGCCTCCTGTTCAGGGACCAGAATGCGGTTGCCGACCTTGACCGCATCGGCGGTTTGTTCAGCCAGTTCCATCATGCGTTCTGCATGGCGGCGGGCAGCCTCATAGTTGCCGTTGCGCAGGGCATCCTCGGCCCGTGCCTGCTCCTGGGCAATGCGCATTTGCCGCGATTGATAAACTTCGTCTGGTTGCTTCCCTTTTTCGGCCAGTCTGGCGAGTCGGTCCTCCACTGACAACTTGAAACTGGCTCGCTGCTCGGCGATCTGCCGGGCTGCCTCCAGGTGACGCTGCTCCTCGGCAATGAGTTTATCGATGCTGGCCCGGTAGGTCGCTTCGGTTTGCTCCAGTATTCGACGCTGGGATTGTAGCCGTTCCTCATCCACCCGGGCAGCATCAAGGCCCATCCGTTTGGCGTTGTCACTTTTTGCCTGATATTCACGCTGGGTCAGGTTCAAGGACTCCACCAGGTGGCGGCGGGCTTCAGCAAGCCTTGCTTCTGTTTCTTGAATGGCCAGGACAGTGACGATCTGAGTTTTTCGCTTTTCTGAAATCAAACCGGCATCAACAAAAGCATTCAGGACACGATGTCGCCGTGCGTAGATCTCCTCGATGCGCTCGGTGACAATTTTCGACGACGATGTGGACGCTTCGCCAATAGCCTTCCAGGATTTTGACTCGTCGTCTACTGCCTGTTTGAGATTACCACGATGTTTTGACAGTGCTTCATCGTATTTTCCGATCTGCTGATCAGTTGTGCCAATGGCATCAATGATGGATTTTTTTGCGGCAGCAGCAGGACCAGAGATGGTCATGGAAAACTGCTTGAATTGCTCGTTGAGACTGGCTGCCTTTCCGGCAGCAGATTCTGCCTCCTTGGCCATCGTGCGGTAGATTGCAACGATCTGATCTTTCACTGCCGGGTCGGCGTGGATACCATCCATTGACTTACCAAGGTCTTCCACCGAAAGACCGGCCCTGCGGGCCTCTTCCAACAGGGACTTCATTCCCCCCTCTGTGTCGCCCAGTTGGCGACGCAGTTCCGCTCCTTTGACAATGTTGGAATCGTACAAGCCCGTGAGTTTGTCCAGCCACAACGTGATCTTTTGAAATGACGTGAGTCCTTGGCCTGTACCGATGCCATACCAGTTCCTCAAGCCGTCCGTATAGGATGCCATCTCCTTTTTGACTTCGCCGAAGGCACGAGCCTGGACATCCAGTTGCAGGGCCAGGGTCTGGCGTTCATCTTTCTTGAGCAGATTGAGATAATCCTTGAGTTTTTCTGCATTGTCCTTGGCAGCGCTACCAACTCTTGCCAGCAACCGTCCTTGTTCATCCAAAGCAATATTTGAATTTGGTAAAAGATTTGCCAGTTTTTCTTCTGCTTCAATGTGTTCCCTGGTTCCAGGTCTGGTGGTTTCCAGGATATTTTTCAACGTCTCCAGAGTCTTGATCTTTTGAAGGGTTGCTTCCCGACTTTTGCCCAAGGCCGTGGCGTGTTCCTGCAAGGGCTCGATGTTAGAGGAGATGGCTTTGGAAAAGACATAGGCAGCCCCTCCGGCAATGGCCAACACCCCCCAAAATTGGGGAATAGCCATCAATCCCTTTGCCATTGTTCCAAGCGTTGCCAGGGGAGCAATCATGGAAATTACCCCCAGCCGCAATGTACTCCATATCAGCCGTAAGGCACCGAACCCGGCCAGGGCAGTCAGTGTGGTGACAGCAGCAGCGGAAAGGGTTGGAAACGTCGCGACCAACGCAGCCAATCCATGCAACAGTGCGGCAACACCTTTGGCAACCGCAACGATGGACGGCAGAAAAGCGGTGCCAAGATTGATTGCGGCTTCGGAGATGGCGTTCTTGGCCAGTTGCAGTTGGGCTTCGGTCGTGCGAATGCGCTCACCAAACTCTTTCTGCATTGAGCCAGCATAATTTGCCTCCTTGCCTACCAGTCCAAGGATTTCCTTGTATTTGTCCAAACCACCAACAACCACAGCCATATCATCGGCATATTCTCGTCCAAAAAGTTTGGATATCACCTCAACCTGGGTCTGGCGATCCAGGCTTTTGAGAGTCTCCAAAAACTTTGTCAGGGTCTGCTGCGGATTTTTTCCAATATCCGCAGCCAATTGTTCGGCAGTATAACCAATGCTTTGCAGAGTTTGTTTGAAGGCTTCGTCTTTTGTCGTTGCGGTTTGCAACGTCATCAACATAGCGTTAATTGCAGTCGCTGCGATTTCAGGGGGGCGTCCCATGGCCAGGAAAGTCGATGTCAACGCAGCGGTCTCGGTATTCGCAAGACCAAACATTCTGGCCATACCACCTACACGGTTCATGACATTGAGAATGTCGCGCTCAACCGCATTGGTATTGTTTCCTAAATGGTTGATTGCATTGGCTAACCTTTGCGTTTCTGGCACGGTCAATCGAAAAATATTCATCAACTTTCCGACAGCGGCACCTGCTTCGTCAGGAGATATTCCGAAAGCTGTACTCATCTTGGCTACGACTTCGGTAAATCCTTCGATGTCCTTGGCAGCAATACCCATCTGACCGCCGGCTTCGGCTATTTTGGCCAGACCATCCAGTGAGACTGGAATTTCGCGAGACATGGCTTTGATATCGATGACCATGTCCTGAAAGGCCTGGGGTGTTGCAAAATCCACCACCTTGCGCACATTGGCCATGGCAGATTCAAAGCGGATCGCTTCGGCTGCCGCCAGTCCGATTCCTGCAATACCGACCGTCATCTTCGCCAGTTGCTCCCGCACAAGGGATATGCGTGATGCCCATCCATCAGTCCCATTACGAAGGGAGATAATCTGCTCGGTCATTGCCAGATGGGCACGCGCCAGTTCGGCGTTTGTCAATTTGCCTGACACACGCAGACGTTCGTATGCCGCTTGCACCCTGGCAATCTCGCGTTCGGTATTGGGTGTCGGGGCTAGACCGATAATATCTTTTGCCGACTGCACCCTTTGCAGTTGGCGTATTCTGCCCTCTGCCTGTGCCACCTGCGCCAATTCTGCACGTAGCCGACGTTGTCCTTCGACAAGATTGGTCGTATCGACGCCGGCGGATCGCATTTCCCCCCGCAGACGATGCAAGGCATCACGTTTGTTTTCGAAGGCAGTCTTGGCCGCCGCCGCCGTTTGCTTCGCCTGGTCGAACTCTCTTTGCATGGCGCGAGTGGGGGCGGTAGTACTGCTCATGGCAGCAGACAATCGGGTCACATCACCCTGGGCTTTTGACCACTCTCCTCTGGCTTCCTCAACTCCTTTTTTCATCTCCCGGAAGCTGGTGATTTTGCTCAAAGCGTCCTGGATACGCTTTCCCTCGTCCTGCGCCGCTTGCGCCATGCCTCGCACCCCAGCAGCCACAGACTGACGAGTCTGATCCATGGCACGGGAGATGTTCCCGGAATTCATCAGGATAGTGAATTCAAGAGCAGCGGCAGTGGCCATGGATTTATTCTATTCTTTTCGTGACGAGGAAATTTCTTCCATGGCAAACAGGAAGAGATCCCAGGGGTAATCCCAGATCATGGAGTGTCCGGCCCGTACCAGGGCACAGGCCGAACGCTCCAATCGCTTGCGAGCAGTCACGGCATCGCCCGTGCAGCTTTGAGCAGGCGATCCCGCAAGCGGAAAAAATTGGGGTTGATCTCCCGGCAGGCGACGATCAACGTCTCAATGGTCGAAGGGGTCATCTCATCCAGGTCTGCCACTTGCAGGTCGGTCATGCGAACGACATCTCCCAGGGAAGCATCGGCCACGATCCCCTCGTTGACCAGGTCGATGGACCCCTCCTGCACCTGCTCCAAATCTTTGAACCAGTGCCGAACTTCGGCCACGGTCAGTTCGCGGATGGTAATCTTTTGTCCTTCCAGTTCCACTTCCTTGGTGCGTCTCACCACGGGCGTCACTCCTCGACCATCTTGATTTCAACAAAGGCACTGATATCGGTACCTTGGCGGGTATCGTCTTTCAACACGGATGCTGTCAGGGTTAACCCCGTAAAATCATCGCCGATGAAGGACAAGTCTTTGGCCGGCGAAAATTTGACCCGGAACATATCCGCAGAAAGCGGTTTTCCGGCCCTGGCAAAGTTGGTCCCGGAGAAGAAAACGCGGTATTCGTCAGCCCCCTTGATCAGGGCCTGGATCACAGTTCCTGCGGACTTGCTGTAGCTGACCTTGACCAGAGTGCCTGTGGCGGCAATTTTGGCGGACCCTTCGGGAATGAAAATCCCGGCGCTCTTGACCTGGAAGTCGGTGGAAGTCAGAACCATCGCCCCCATATCCGTCCACGTCACCGTACCGTCGCTGACGGTACCCCCATCCGTGGGCCAAGTCGGCTCGGTGGCCCCGGTGGTTCCGGCAGTGCTGCATCGATAGAAATGAGTTCCTGTGCCAGGCTTGACGATCTCGCCCACCGTACTGGCCGTGGTCGCCGTCCAGGCCGGGGGATCGACGGTGACCGTGACGGATGACGGCCCGATCCCGTCCAGGGGAATGAAGCCTCCGGCGTAAGCCGTATGGCTCTGATTGCTCACCGTCCCCGACGCCAAACCGGTGTCACCACCGCGCAGGGCCATGGCGAGGTTCTTGGCCGACAGGCTCAGGAAGTTGAAGGTGGCCTCCACCTTGTTGATCCAGCTCACCTGGTCGGCAAGACCTCCGCCACCCTGATAGTTTTTCAACTCCTTGGTCTCCTCGGAG
Source organism: Magnetococcales bacterium (assembly GCA_015228935.1). Classification (NCBI taxonomy): domain Bacteria; kingdom Pseudomonadati; phylum Pseudomonadota; class Magnetococcia; order Magnetococcales; species Magnetococcales bacterium. The sequence goes on from JADGCO010000068.1 coordinate 15,831, forward strand.
ACCTCCAGCTTGAACTCTTTGACCTGCCCGACCGCCCGCAGTGGGCCGCCGGTTCGCAGGCCGATGAATATCTCACCCTCGCCGATCAAACTCCATTGACTCGTCATTCTTTTTTTGGCCTTTTCAATCAGATACGTTGAAAACAAACCCTGTTGAAAAAACCACAGGGAAGTACAGGACGCCGTTTGCCGACCACTCGGGTACGTGGGATGATTGCACCCGTTTCAAGGATGAAAAACGGCCACTTTGTGGTCGCCACCCGGCCAGAGCCGAGATCATTTTGGAAATCAGCGGCCCCGCTTCTCCTTCGGAATCTCGCGTGACGAGTACCACGGCCCATTGCTGCTCGACCGTGTGTTCACGCCCGTCGGGACTACTTTGGCCAGGAACGTCCATCTCCAAAAACACCATGAGCGACGGCACGATATCCGACGCCTCCCGAATCGCGTTCTTGCCCCATATGAACTCGATGCGAAGAAGATCGGGCAATTTTTCTTTCAAACGGTCCACGATCAGACCGCCCACAGTCACATAGTTATCCACGCAAGCCCCTGTTATGATAACAGATTCACCAGCGTCAGAAGTGCCGTTCCGTGACTATCCAACTGGACGTCTTTGACTCGATACGAGTGACCGTTTACCAGCACATCGTCACCTGCCACCGGGTCAAACCCCAGATCGGCAACCCGCAACTCCAGGGTAGTGCGCGGCACGATGGCATCAATGCCGCCGCCCATGAAGGATTGGGGTTCTTGATCATCTTCAAAAATGGCAGTGACCTGGATGGAGATCCCACCCAGGTCCGGACGGGTGATAACAGATGGACGGTAGGTAACCGGGACGCCAAATGTATCCCGGCACACCTGCTGGAGCGTGTCCAGCGACTGGTACCAACCAGGAATCGTCATGCTGTCGCAGTCACTTTCACAAGCACGCCAGGACGGTGGCACATGGGAAGCGGGTTGGACTGGGTGTGCAGATCCGTCCCCCGGTCAAACTTTCTGGGTTCCTGTTTGGCATACAGAGGTTCCCCAAGGGTATTGGCGGCCTCATTGAAATCAGCCGGGGCAAAATAGGTGCAGAACGTACTGCTGGTTCCTTCCGGGAACGCATGTCCCTGGCCGGAGGCAATAAACCTGCGGGTGGAGCCTTCCGAATCAGGAGCTTGCCCCCGATACTCTTCGAAAGTGATATCGCAAAATTTGAATCCTTTGCGTTGATCAGCCCGGAGAGCTTCCCCCTGCTGCCATTGTTCGAACGCTTTATGAACTTCAGCATGTCCGGTGAAGGCATCGAAAAACTCTGGAGAAACCATGCAACGAATCCCTGTCATGAATTCCCCACGCAAATTGTCTTCAACGTGTCGTTTCAGTTCCAGGCACTTGGCTTTGATCGTTCCAAGCTTGGTTGTGTTTTGATCAAGCTCAAAGTTGATGGTTTTTGGAGTGATGCCGAATTCAGCATACAGGTCGTAGATGGTCGAGCCATTGGCATCGAGGATGACGCCCTTGAGCGCACCCATGCGGAGATGCTCCAGGGTGATGGCGTGCTTGTCCCGCATGGACTGGAGGTGCGATGCCAGAACGATGACCATGGAATTCAGGTCCCCTTCACTGCCAAAGGCACGAATACCCTGCACTTCCTCCGGAAGGATTACGTCATCATAGGGTATGTGCGGGATCGAAAAAGAACGCACCTTCCGCTTGTCCCGCACACCAACGGCACCAGGCGATCCAACTTGTGCAGTTGGGATTAAAATGAGGGTACCATTGCGCTCCTCAATGGCGATTTCACGCACCCTCACCGGTTTGGACGGCATCAGTTGCAGTTCCTCAATGCGTCCGTAGTTGTTTGGCAAAAGATTGATGCTGGTGGTCAATGCCACCACACCAAATGCATTGCCAGAAAATGGATTTGCTGCCAGTCCCATGTTACACCCCTTTGCGCACAATGATGCCCAGCGCAACAAGTTGCGCCAGAGCGGTATTTTTTTGCCCGGTGGTAATCCCGGATGGCCATACCAAAGCCGGTTCGGCCAGGATGGCGTGGCGTGCAATCAAGACTCCTGAAGCATCCGTACCATCCGGAGCGATTATTTCAGCCGCGATGACCCCGGCGACCTGTTGGGTGCCATTCACGGCTGCCGGGTCCAAGGCCACGATTTTGTCATCGCCAGAAACCGTAACGGTAAAACTGTCACCAACGATAAAATCAGTCGAACCATCGGCAACGGTGACGTTCAGGTGGGTACTCGAATACGCGATGCCAACAGTCAATGGCACCAGGGCATTTCCGGAAGGAGTGATGACGGAAAACGTTCCCGCATTTGTTGATGCTGCGGTGCATTTGAGAGCGTAGATTCCCGGGACAGCATTCGCACCCAAAGTTGCCGTTCCAATGGTGCCGTTTCCGGTGTTCCCGGTCACAGCAGCAGTGACCACGGACGATTTTGTCCGGCGTCCAACCACTGCCCCAATGGGAAGTGTTCGCGCCGATCCGCTTCCAGCCAGGACAGTGATTTTTTCCCGGCTGTAGAAATTTTCTGCTTCATGTTTCAGCAGATCACCAAGGCTGTTTGGTTCTGAAATGGTGGCCATGGTTTATTTCGCTCCCCTGCCTTGCATTGTGGCCCGCCTCCGACATTCCATGACAAGAGGGTTGGTCTCAAGATTGGACACCGATTGGCTGTTGGTTCCATCTCCCGGCAGAACCTGGGTCTGGATCTCCGGTCCGGATGCCCGCATGGTCAACAGTTCTTTGCGTACTTGTTCTTCAGTCATGCCCTTTGCGATGAACACGCCTGCCATGTTGGCCACGTTGGCCAAGGTGCAAAGATCGAGGATGGCCTGGGCTTCCTGCTGAAACTGCTGGCGGCCTTCGACGCGAATAGCATCGCGGTCCAGGATTACGGCTCCTGCCGTCGTGGTTGGTGTCTCCATGAGAAAGTCCTTCTGGTTGGTAGTGGTGTGCGAGGGTTGGATGGCTGCGGAAAAATCGGACATGGCGTCACGAAGGGTTCCCACCCGGTCGGCCAGCCCGGCGACTAGGGCATTGGCTCCGAAATAAATTACGGCTTCGGTGGCGCGGACCGCTTCTTCGGTTAGGCCCCGGTTGGCGGCCACAGCGGCGACGAACATGCCATATAGCCGGTCCACTTCGGCCTGAAGGTGATTGCGGGCGTCGCTGGACAATGGTGTGTGGCGGGAGAAGTCGTTCTTTCTGGCCCCGGCGAAGACCGTGGTGTAGCGCCGACCCTCCTGAACGTCCCGCTGTGACTCGTCCACATGGAGGGCGATGACGCCCACCGATCCAACCCCGGCAGTCTGCGGCAGGTAGATGCGCTCGGCAGCGGAGGCCAACAGATAGGCCGCCGAGAAAGCATCGTCGGCCACTGCCCACACCGGTTTGGTCTGCCCAGCCTCCCGGATCATAGTGGCCAGATCGAACACACCACCAACCTCGCCACCTGGGCTGTCTATGTCCATCAGGATGCCCTTGACCACCGGATCGGTGGCAGCATCCAGAATCATCTCCTCGATGGCGGCGTAGCTGGTGAGGCCGGAAGCTGCATCTATCGCACCAACCCGCTTGGCCAGGGTACCGTGGATGTGAATGATGGCGATGCCATCGCTGGTGATGTCCTGGTTCGGGCAAGTGGTGGGAAGCGGCATGCCGGGTGTGATCCCAGTGACGTCAATTCCCACCCTGGGACCGATAACCGTCAGAATGGTTTCCAGCTTGGCACGCTCCACCAGCAGGGGCACGCCGAGTACCCGACCCGCGAGGTGTGGCAAAAAGTTCATGCGTTGCAGCCTCCAGAAAGACGAAACCCCGCCGGAGCGGGGTCTGTGGTGGATACGGCCATCGGTTCTCCATCGAGCAACAGTCCGTGGGAAACCCCTCTGCGGTGTTCCCACGCGATCAGACAGGCATTGGCCGATTCCAGGCTGATGGGTTCGTAGGTGATGATCACGGCTTGCCGTCCTGCACCGCTGCCCCGGTTCTGGTGCGGCGGCGGGGATCGGAGTCGAGGGCCAGTCCCAGTTTATCGGCACGTGCGTTGGTCGCGGCAATTTCTCGGTCGATCTCCTCGGCGTCGTAGCCGTAGGTGGCCACTGCCTCATCCCGGCTGACGAGACCGGCACGAATGGCTATGACAACGGCGGTGAACTCTTTCTGCGGATCAACCCATGCCCAACCCTGCGGAATCCATTTCACCCCCTGATAGACCCGACGATTCCGAGCATATCCTGGGGCATCCAAGGCCCCTGCCAAGATTGCCTGATCCATCCATCTTTCCCAGACAGGGCGGCAGAACTGGTGGATGATGACGCTGCGTTGCCACTGCTCCATGCGCCGTCGGAACTCAACCATTCCGGCGCGGATGCTGGAATAGTTGACTCCAGACAGGTCCCCGGTCAGTTGCTCATAGGTGACGCCCATGGCAACCGCTACCGCCCGCAATTGCGTCTTCATGAACTCCGCATATTGTCCGCCCAGGTCGGCGGGTTCAGAAAATTTTACATCCTCTCCTGGCATGAGTATCTGCATGGTGCCTGGCGTCCAGGTGACGGGCGGCGCATCCCCATCCTCATCATTGTCCAAAGCCATTTCTGGAGATGGTTTGGTGATGAAACCCGCGATCAGGGCTGCTGTCTTTTTACGCACCAATTCGGCATCGTCGTACTGGTCCAATTCGTGGAGCTTGACCAGTGCCTGCGTCAGCCACGGTTCACCGCGAATCTGACCGGGGCGCAGGGGGCGGAAGAGATGGATCACCTCCGAAGCCGGAACTGGCACCGGCGGATCACCGAACAGTCCACCCCCCACGGTCCGCTCGCCAGGGTGTTCTCGATACAGGTGGTAGGCGACGCGCCTGCCAATCTTGTCGAACTCGATCCCGGCCCGGATACGGTTGCCGTTGGGCAGGTCACGATTCAATGTGGACGGCAAATGTTCCGGCTCCAGCAGTTGAATCTGAAGAGGAACTGGTAATCCATCGCCGAGATTCCGATTCCGAAGCCGGACCAGGACCTCACCCCCTTCCACCATGGCCCGCACGGCCAACGCTTGAAGCCCATAAAATCCCTGTACATTGTGGGCATCCGCTTCGCGGGTCCACTCCAACCATAAGGCGTGGACCCGCTCCTTGAAAGCAACGTCATCATGGGTAGAGCGGGGCTTGATCCCGGTCCCCACCAGGTTGGAAACCAGAGCATCCAGTCCATTGAACGCCCAGGCATTGCGTCGGACCATATCCCGTGACCGGGACCGTATCAGGTCCGCATCCCGAAACAGCAGGGCATTGACCCCATCATTACCGGGTTGCCAGTTGCCCAGACGGCGACCCGTTGATGCGGCTTCGTACCCTGTCTTGCGGGATGGCATTCCCCCGCTTTCTCCACCTCCAAAAATTTTTCTCCATGACCACATCAAAGATCCTTGTCGCTTCGAACACGTACTTGCCGCACAATTGCCCCAGCCCCGGTGCATCCCTCGTGGCGCACACGGGTCATCTCTCGATCCAGAAGCTCCAAGGCGGTCTTGGCCTGGGTCAGATCGTATTCCACTGTTTTGTCCCCATGGGTGACACGTTTCTGCAAGCTTTCCAGTCGCTCCAAAAGTCGATCACGACGGATTTGTAGTTCAATGATGGTGGCCATTACGACATCCAAGGAGACTGATAGACTTGTCGTCGAGATTTGGAACCAGAAGGTGGTTTTTTCACACTTTCTTGATCGACCTGCTCTGGAGTGGTCATTTTCAATGGAATTTCCAATATCCGAGTCGCTTCCTTGTTCAGTTGCAATCCCATGGCAACCAACCCCTGTAGGGCCGCCATGGCGTACACCCGGCAGTCCAGGGCTTCGTTGCGGTCCCCGTCCCGTTTTTTCCATTCCCGAATCGGACGACCCCTGTGGAAACGGGTGGTGACCCGTTCGGCGGTCAATTGCCGAAACCAGTCAGCATCGCGAGTAACCGGGAAATGGCAACATCCAGGGCCTGGGTCCTTTAGACGCAGGCGGGAGTGAATGGCTTCCTTGGCGGCATCCACACCAACAATAAAGAGTGGTACCCGGCCCTTGTTGCTGCGAGATGGACGACGAGGCCAGATGGGAACTCCCATTCCACCCCGACCTTTAATTGCCCACACCCGCCGGTCCTGTCGATTGCGGCAAAAGGCATAACCCATCTTCGCAGCTTTTCCCATTTTTCGAGCTGCTTTTGAGATGATTTCAA
>JADGCO010000069.1 GCA_015228935.1 Magnetococcales bacterium
TCTTGGCGCGTTGTTCAGCGCCAAGAGTCAGACGTATTGCAGGTTTTCTGAAAAAGACACTCATCGTGGCCGAATGGATGATCATGGCCACAAGAAGCAACACCGACGAAAAAATCCCCCGATCCGACAGGAAAGGAAAAGAACGGTTCTGGGGGGCGGGATAACGCCTCATGAGGTGTATTCAAGTTTGAGTTCGTTGTCGGCTTCAGTGACCTGGACGGTGCCTCCCCGTTGCAACCGGCCAAACAGCAGCTCCTCGGAGAGGGGCTTGCGAATCTTGTTCTTGATGAGCCGCTCCATGGGGCGGGCACCGTTGCTGCGGTCGAAGCCATGCTTGGCCAACCAGTGGCGCGCTGCATCGTCCACATGCAGGGTGACGCTACGCTCGACCAACTGGGCCTCCAGGACCAGAAGAAACTTGCCCACCACCTGCTGAATGGCCGATGGTTCCAGATGGGTGAATTGAATGACGGCATCCAGCCGGTTGCGAAATTCCGGGGCAAACAGTTTTTTGATCTCCTTGAGTTCGTCCCCCTGATGCGTCTGGGCGACGAATCCCAGCGACGGACGATCCAGTTCCTGGGCACCGGCATTCGTGGTCATGATCAACATGACGTTGCGAAAATCGGTCTGCCGGCCATTGTTGTCGGTCAGCTTGCCATGGTCCATGATCTGCAACAACAGGTTGAACAGATCGGGATGGGCCTTTTCGATTTCATCGAGCAGCAGAATGGCATGGGGATTTTTGTGGACGGCATCGGTCAACAATCCCCCCTGGTCAAATCCGACATAACCGGGCGGTGCCCCGATCAGGCGGGAGACCGTGTGCCGTTCCATGTATTCGCTCATGTCGAAGCGGATCAACTCGACGCCCAGTTCCCGGGAGAGAAGGCGGGCCAATTCGGTCTTGCCCACCCCGGTCGGACCGGAAAACAGGTAGGAACCAACCGGTTTTTCCGGATTGCCGAGTCCGGAACGGGCCAGCTTGATGGCGGAACTGATCTGGTCGATGGCCTTCTCCTGGCCAAACAGGGAGAGGCGCAGGCTGGCTTCGAGATTGCGCAACACCTCCCGGTCATCACGGCTGACCGAGCGGGGGGGAATGCGGGCCATGCGGGCCACCACATCTTCCACTTCCTTGACGCCGATGGCGCGTTTGCGGCGGGTTGCGGGTAGAAGCCGACAGGCGGCCCCCGCTTCATCCAGGACATCGATGGCCGAGTCGGGATGTTTGCGATCCGTGATGTGGCGGGAGGAAAGCTCGGCGGCGGTCTGAAGAGCGGGTAGCGTGTAGCGGATACCGTGATGTTCTTCGTACCTGGATTTGAGGCCTTGCAAAATCTGCACGGTCTCGGCGAGGGATGGTTCGGGAACATCCACCTTCTGGAAGCGACGCGCCAGGGCACGATCCTTTTCAAAAATGGCGCGATACTCTTCATGGGTCGTGGAGCCGATACAGCGCATCTCTCCCGAGGCCAGCAAGGGTTTCAACAGGCTGGAGGCGTCAATGTTGCTGCCGCTCGTGGTGCCGGCCCCGATCACGGTATGAATTTCATCGATGAACAGAATGGATCCCGGACGTTTTTTCAGGCCGTTGATCACCCCTTTCATGCGGCCTTCGAAATCGCCGCGAAATTTGGTTCCGGCCAGCAGCGATCCCATGTCCAGGGAGTAGATGACACACGCCTTCAGGTGGTCGGGTACCGAGCCGCTGACCAGCCGACTGGCCAACCCTTCGGCCAGGTGTGTCTTGCCGACTCCGGCATCGCCGACAAACAAGGGGTTGTTTTTGCGCCGCCGACAGAGAATTTGCAGGGTACGGGTGAGTTCGGCGTCGCGACCGATCAGGGGATCGATTTCACCCCGGCGCGCCCGGTCGTTCAGGTTGAGCGTATAGAGTTCCAGAGGATCGGGGCGGACAGGACCGTTGTGGCGCTGGGGGTCGGTTGGGGCGGCTTCTTCACCGGCTTCGGTGGTGCCGGGTTGCTGAGGGTCGGCTTCCGGCAGGCCGTGTGACATGGCGGTCTGGAGATCCAGACGGCTGATGTTTTGTTGCTGGAGAAAATAAACGGCATGAGACTCTTTTTCCGCATACATGGCCACCAGAACGTAGGATCCCGTGACCACGTTCTTGCCGGAAGATTGCACCTGTTGCAGGGCACGTTGCAAAACCCGTTGCAGGCCAATGGTCGGCTGAATCTCCGCCACATTTTTTTCATCCGGAAACACGGGAACATGTTTGGCCAGATGGGCCTCGGTATCCTGGGTCAATCTGTCGAAATCGCAACCGCAGGCGTCCAGGAGAGGAACGACCTCGGGATTTTTCAGCAAGGCAAGGAGCAGATGCTCCAGGGTGGCAAAGGCATGCCGACGTTTGTGGGCCAGAACCAGGGCCATGTTCAGGGAATTTTCGAGATGTTTGCTGATCATCAGGTTTTTCTGCCGGAAACGCGGGGACGAACCAGGCTCACTCCCTTTCCAGGGTACATTTCAGGGGGTGGCCTTGTTCACGGGAGTATTGATTGACGATGGCCACTTTCGTTTCTGCAATGTCGAAGGGATAAACGCCACAGAGGCCGCGTCCCTGATGATGGACATTGAGCATGATCTGTGTGGCCTCCGCAGTGGGTTTTTGAAAATACACCATGAGAATTTTTACCACAAAATCCATCGGGGTAAAATCGTCATTCAACAAAATCACCTTGTAAAGGCGTGGTTCCTGGACCTGGTTTTCGTGATCGGTGAGCAGATCGGATTCCGGTGTTTGTGCTGGGTTGCCCATGGTGCAAGATTCCTGCTGACTGTTGTCCTGTTGCGGCTATGTGGGTCGGGGAGGGTGTCTGGCTGTTTTCAACAATTCCCGGGCATTGTGGCGGGCCGGGGGGGTGATGGCATCGCCGGCCAGCATGCGGGCGAGTTCCTCCACGCGATTGTCTTCATCGAGGAGTTGTATCTGGACCCGGGTCCGGTCGGCAAGCGTTGATTTTTCCACTTTCAGATGATTTTCGCCCCAGGCGGCGACTTGCGGCAAATGGGTGATGGCGAGGAGTTGGCGTCCGCCGCTGGCCACTTCGGCCAGTTTGCTGCCGATGCGCGAGGCAACCCGGCCTCCGACCCCGACATCCACCTCGTCGAAAACCAGGGTCAAAACGGTCACGGCATCGGCCAGGACCGTTTTCAGGGCCAACATGATACGGGAAAGTTCACCACCCGAGGCAACCTGTTTCAGGGGTTTCAGGGGTTCGCCGACGTTGGCGCTGACTTCGAACTCCACCTCTTCGTACCCCTTGGGCCGGGGATCGCCGGTCAGGGGGCGCAGGGATATGGCCACCCGCGTGCGGGCCATGTACAAATCCTTGAGTTGATTTTCCACCTCCCGGGTGAGCTGCTCGGCGGCTTTTTGGCGGAGTTGCGTCAATTCGGTCGCCTTGTTTCGGTAGGCGTGCAGGGCCTGGGCAAGCCGGGCGGTCAGGTTTTCTTCCGTGTCTTCCCTGTGATCCATGGCTGACAACTCGTTGCGCCATGTCTGAACGAGATCGGGAAGCTGATCGGCCTCGCAACGATGTTTGCGGCACAAATCCCGGATCAGGTTGACCCGTTCGTCCAAAAGTGCCAACTGTTCCGGATCGGCGGCCAGACCATTTTGATAATGGCGGATGGTCTCGACGACGGCATCGATTTCGTATTGGATGGAGCGGACGGTTGCTGCCATGGTGGTGATGGCCGGATCCAGATCCTGGACGTTTTCCAGCTCTGTGGCGGCCCGGGAGACGAGATCGCCGGCGGCCTGTGTGGATTCGGCCAGCAGCTCATCGGCCTTGCGGGTGGCCTGCAACAGGCGGGTGGCATGGGCGAGACGGGTACGTTGTTGTTGCAACTCGGCCATTTCGCCGCTGACAATCCCGGCACTCTCCAGTTCGCCGAGTTGAAATTGCAGAAAATTGCGCCGGTCACCAGCCTCCCGGGCTTGGCGGCGGATCGCTTCCAGTTGTTCCCGGATGGTGTGCCACTCCTTGTACAGGGACGCGGTGGCGGCCACGGTGGCACCGTGGCCGCCGAAGGCATCGAGGAGTTCCAGATGGGTTTCGGTGCGCAGCAGGGATTGATGATCGTGTTGGCCATGCAGGTCCACGAGCAGGGCGGCCAGTGTGGCCAGGGCCGTCACCGACACCGGATGGTCATTGATATAGGCGCGGCTGCGGCCGCCCACGCCGAGGGTGCGGCGCAGAAAAAGATCATTGCCGAGATCCAACTCCTGGTCCAGAAGCCATTGGCGGGCGGGGTGGGGTGGGTCGGGGAGTTGGAAATGGGCCGTCACCCGTCCCTGTTCGGTGCCGGTACGCAACAAAGAGGCATCGGCCCGTTCGCCCAGGGTCAGGCCCAGGGCATCGATCAGGATCGATTTGCCGGCCCCGGTTTCACCGGTAATGATGGTCAGCCCCGGGTGCAGGGTGAGTTCCAAATGTTCGATCAGGGCGATGTTTTCGATGCGCAACTGGCGAAGCATGGAGTCAATTTCCCAACTTTCCTCCCCAAAGCAGCTTGGAGCGCAACAGTTCATAATAACTGCGACCAGGGGTGTGCATAAGTTTGAGGCGATGTTCGGATCGCCGGATCAGGATGCGGTCGCCATTTTCCAGGGGAAAGACGGTCTGGCCATCCAGGGTGACCATGCGATCCGTATCATTTGGTGCCAGGGTCACGGCCACGGTGCCATCGCCGGGCAGGGCGATGGGACGGTTTGTCAAGGTGTGGGGGCAGATGGGAACCAGAAGAATCGTATCCAGGGCCGGGTGGATGATCGGGCCGCCGGCGGCCAGGGCATAACCGGTCGATCCGGTGGGGGTGGAGACGATCAGGCCATCGGCGCGGCTCGTAAAGACAAATTGATCATCGATGTCCACCTCGAATTCAATCATGCGGGCAATCTCGCCTTTGTGGATCACCACGTCATTGAGGGTGCGGGCTGAAAATATGTTCTCTCCGGCCCGCAGGACCATGGCATCGAGCAACATGCGTGTTTCGATGCAATAGCGACCGGCCAGGACATCTTCCAGGGTTTGGACCATGTTTGCCTGGGGAATTTCGGTGAGAAAGCCGAGCCGTCCCATGTTGATGCCGAGCAGGGGGACATCGCTGTTGCCCATGTGGCGGGCGGCGGCAATGAAGGTTCCATCGCCGCCCATGACCACGATGAGATCCTGATTTTCGGACAGTCGGGATTGCTTGCGCCGCTCCGCCACGGCCTCTGGAATGGCGGCGGATCTGGCGGCCTCTTCCGAAATGGTGACCTGAAGTCCCCTGGCGTGCAGCCAGTTGACCAGCCATTGGGTGGTATCCAGGGCACGTTGATCGGAACGTTTGGTGACGATGCCGATTTTATGGATGGGCATGTTCGAATGATGCCTCACTCAGACGAGAATCTCTTCTTCGGTGGTTCGGATCAGGCGCACGCCCATGGCATCGCTCAAGGTGGAGACGGAGACCCGGTTGCGATGGGCAACGCGGCAGGCACCGACCTGGCTGCGCCAACTTCCTCCACGCCGCACGCGACCGTCGCCAAACGGGGCACCATGGGGATTTTTTTTGGGACTGCGGGCGTAAAAATCTTCACTGTACCAGTCGGAGGTCCACTCCCAGACATTGCCGAGCATGTCATACAAGCCCCAGGCGTTGGGGAGTTTCTGGCCGACCGGTTGCGTACCGCCCTGGGCATTTTTGGCGAACCAGCAGTATTTATCCAGTTGGCTCGGGTCATCGCCAAAGGGAAAGATGGTTGCGGTCCCGGCCCGGGCGGCATATTCCCATTCGGCTTCGGTGGGGATGCGGACATGGACCCGTCCTTGACTCAATCTGGAAAATCCGCGCACCAGTTCCTGGATATCGTCCCAGAGAATTCTTTCCACGGGGCACTCTTTTTTTTCCGGGACGTAGAGGCTTTTGGGGTCGCCCATGATTTGTTTCCATTGTCCCCAGGTGACGGGGTATTTGCCCATCCAGAAGCCATCCAGATCGACGGAATGTTGGGGAATTTCGTCGGAGCGGCGTCCGGGTGCCCCTTTGGCGCTGCCCATCAGGAAGGAGCCGTTCGGGATCCAGACAAACTCCATGCCGGTGACCTGTTCGACCCAGAGATCGCCTGGTTTTCTCTCTTCGATGGGTTTGGGTGGCAGATCATTTTCCGGATGCAGGGACCGGGCTGGGGGCGCAGGATTGGGTTGGGCGGCCACGACCGGTGGTTTGACAGCCGTATTGCCGGGGGTGGTGACACGGGTTGCGGGGCTGCCGTGGAGCGACGTCTGGGCGGGGGTGCGTAGTTTGGTTTCTGACAGGCGCTTGGTATTGGTTCCGAACTCGTTCATGGAGGCGATGAAGCTGCGCCACGAATTTTTTTTGACATTGGCTCCCAGGGAGGTTTTTGGGGAGTCGGATTTTTGTGCCTGGGGTTTTCCTGCCGGCGGGGGAGTTGCCGACGTTTTTGCCGGGGCAGCCGGGGCCGAGGCTGAAGCGGAACTTCCTGCTTGTCTGTAACAATCCAGCAGCAGGGGACGCCACAGGGCAATCGATTGCGGACGTTCGGTTTCGATGACCATCAGCGCCTTGTCAATGGCCATGAGAAAATTGGGATGGTATTGTCCTTTGCCCAATTCACTGGCTGGTTTCATGGGGTCGGGTTCGTTGCGCAGGCGGGCGGCGATGCGAATGGCGGCGTCGGGTGGCTTGGAGCCGGTGATGGCTCGATACAGCACGCCGCCCAAGGCATAGATATCCGACCAGGGACCCTGGCGATTGCCGGAGGAGTCGTATTGTTCGAAGGGTGAGTATCCCATGCTCAACAGGCTGGTCATTTGTTCGCCGCTTTGTCCGGCGATGGCCTGTCTGGCGGAACCGAAGTCGAGAATGACGGGTGATCCGTCGGCGCGCACCAGAATATTGGCTGGTTTGATGTCGCGATGGATAAAATCTTTTTTATGGAGTTCTTCCAGGCCGTCCAGCAGCGGGGTTATGAGGCGGACGAGTTCATTTTCCGGCAGGATTTTCCTGGATTTCAGGACGGCATCCAGGCTTTCTCCTTCTTCGTACTCCATCACCATGTAGGCGGTATTGCTGTCCCGGAAGAAGCTCATCACCCGGACGATATTGGGGTGTTTGAAGCGGGCGAGGATTTGGGCCTCTTTCAGGAAGCGATCCAGGCCCCATTCGAAGGTTTTGGTATCGGTGGGGGAGTTGGGCAGGACGGTGCGGCCTTTTTCGCGGACGGCGAAGCCTTTGGGGAGATACTCCTTGATGGCCACTTTCTGGTCAAGGTTGGTATCCTTGGCCAGGTAGGTAATGCCAAAACCGCCCTTGCCAAGGACCTTGACAATTTCGTACCACAGAAGCGTGGAACCGGGGGGGAGGGAATCGACGAATTTCGTTGAACTCATCATGTAGATCGACAGCCGCCGTTGTAGCCAATCGTGCTGGGACCGTCCCTTTCCCTTTGTTGATTAAGCCAATCCCCTCCCCATCCGTTTCCGTACCATTGTGGAGGATTGCCAGAAAAGATCAAGGATGATAAGGATCCGTCGAAAGCCGCATCCGCAGGGCACCCGCCTGATCTTCGAGGGCTTCCTGGGGGATGGTTTGTTCTTCGTTGTCCAGAGAGTTCATTTTGGCGAACTCGAAATGTGTATCATCTTCCCACTCTTTTTTGTTTTTGGCAAAGAGTGGTGGTTCCAGGTATGGGATGGATTCGGACGGGTTGCCATCCAGGCTTTCCGCGGCATGGGTATTGTCTGCATAGCCTTCTTCGGTTTCCAGGTCAGCATCCGGTTTGGAGAAGGTGACGGCACCCCGGATCCAGTCGGAGAGGGTCCAGACGATTTGTTGCACGACATCGGCCACGAAGAAAAAGCTTTGTTGGATGACATCCGTGACGAACCAGGCGATTTGTTTGGTGGCTTCCATCAGGTGCCAGACACCTCTTTTCAGCAGGATCATCATTTCAGACAAGAGGTAGAGGGTCCATTCGGCGGCGATCTGGAGCCATTCCAGGACGAAGGTGATGCCTTGGCGCAGCAGGAGGAAGGCGCTGGTCAGGATGAAGACGCTCCATTGCCAGGAGATGCGCAGGGCGTGGAAGGTCCATTGCAGGGCGCGGCTCGTGGCGTAAAAGCTCCATTGCAGGATGCGTCCAATGGTCAGGAGGCTCCATTGCAGGGTGCGGCCCAGGACGATGAAGCTCCATTGCAGGGCACGACCTGTCGAGAGGAACAGGGCCATGAGGATGCCGAACAGCGATGTGAAGAGTGATGTGGCACCGTTCACGGTGGAGCCGCCGGCGCGGCGGATGGTGGCTGAAACGGGCGCGGCGATGGATCTTATGGGGGCGCGTTCCGTGGTTCGGCGAAAGCTGGGCAGTTTGGGGAGTTGAATGAAGATTCGTTCCGAGGTGGATTTCATCAGCGGCTTGGAGCGGCTGCGTTTTTCCACGCGCTGGTTCGACAGCAGGGAAGGTTTGGCGGGCATCCTGCTCCGTTTGGTTCCCAAAGTTCTTTTGGCGTTGATCATTTGGTTCCCTCTCTGTGTGGCATTGATCCGGGTATCCGAAGAGGACCGGACCGACCGGGGCGCATCCTTATCCCCACGGTCGTTTTCGCAAATTTCAGGCCAAATATGCCAAAAACGAACGAACCTCATTGATTTTTTCTACCAGACTTTGTCCCGGATGATACAAGATTCTTTTGCCCGACGCCATCCCTGATGGGTGAAAAAATCCCCCTTGATTTTTGTCCGGGAAGCATGGGCAAACGGTTGACCTGGGTGGGGGGATGGGACCAGAATCTCTCGGATGGAAGCATTATTGCTGGGAGATTTTCCATCTCCGGTTGCCGGGCGGTATTTTCGTCAGGTGACGGTGGACGGAGTGGATGCGGTATTGGTTCCGGAGGAGCGGGATGCCACGGCTCTCCATCCGGTGCGGTGGGTGTTGTGTGCGCGGTGTGCGCATCGGGTGACGCGACCGGAAATGGGATTGCGGGAGCGGGGCCGCCATGAACACATTTTTTTCAACCCGCAGGGATTGGTGTTCCAGATTCGATGTTACTTTTCAGCCCCTGGTTGCCTCGTGGTGGGGATGCCGACCGGGGATTTCTCCTGGTTCAAGGGTTATCTCTGGCAATACGCCCATTGTGGTGGTTGCCATCATCACCTGGGATGGTATTATCTGAACGGTCCGGATGTTCCTTTTTTTGGTTTGATTGTCAACAGGTTGAAGTATCCCCTTCCAAGACAGTAGCTGCCTTGCCGGCAAAGGAAACGACTCCCATGATGCCTTCCGCCCCCCACACTCCTTCTCACCCGAACCTGGGCCACCTGACCCCTTCCGAGGCTTTTGAAATGGTCAAGAAAAAGGGTGTCGTGTTTGTGGACATCCGTTCGGAGATCGAACATTTTTTTGTCGGCAATCCTCCCGGGGTCATCAACATTCCCTGGCAGGATGCTCCCGATTTTGAACTCAATCCCAATTTTGTCGAAGAGATAGGCAAGGTGGCCCGCAAGGATCAGACCCTCGTTCTCATCTGTCGCTCAGGGCACCGCTCCATCGATGCCGGCAACACCCTGCTGGAAAATGGTTTTACCTCGGTTTACAATGTGTTGGAAGGATTCGAGGGGGACAGGGACGCCCAGCATCACCGCTCCAGCGTCAATGGCTGGCGCTTTCGGGGCCTGCCGTGGGTGCAGTGCTGATGAGTGATAATCCCCTGGCGGGTTTTCTTTATGCCCAACGAGGCGTCAAGATATTGACCCAGCCTGGATTGCGGCGTTTTGTGGCCATTCCACTGTCGATCAATGTGCTGATTTTCGGGTCGGGAACCTGGTTTCTCTATGGAATCTACCGCAGCACCATTGGCTGGTTGCTGGACTGGCTTCCCTCCTGGCTGCATTGGTTGCAGTGGGTCATTGCCCCCCTGTTTGTATTGACCCTGGTCATGGTCGTCTTTTTTGCCTTTACCCTGCTGGCCAATTTATTGGGTGCGCCTTTCAATGGCCTGTTGGCAGACAGGGTGGAGCAATATTTGACGGACCAGGCTGCGCAAACCCATGACAAAAACATCCAGCGCATCCTGAAGGATGCCGTGCCCGCCATCCTGGATGAGTTGGGTAAAATGTTGCATGCCGTGGCCTGGGTGGTGCCGATTTTTTTGATCGCTTCCATTCCCGGGATCAATTTTTTTGCGCCCGTCATCTGGACCTTGTTTACGGCCTGGATCCTGGCGTTGGGCTACATGGATGTTCCCATGTCCAACAACCGGATGAAGGGGCGGGAAATCCGGGAATGTCTCAAGGAAAAACGGCTTCTGGTCATCGGCTTCGGTCTGGGAGTCCTGGTGTTGACCAGTATTCCGCTCGTCAACCTGATTGCCATGCCGGCAGCCGTGGCCGGGGCCACGGCTTTGTGGGTGGACCATTTCAAACCGCGCCCGTCATGACACGCCCGTTTCGATAGCTGCCTGAAGGGCATGCAGCCGCCCGCACGTCTATCGGTTGATCCTGTCCAACCAGTTGGCGAGACCCTGGGCATTGATTTCAATGTCCATGGCCAAAAATTCCCGCCGGGTATTCAGGGGGAGTGTGCAGTTGCAGCGATTCAGGAAATTCAGAAGAATTTTTTCAATTCCCGCCACCAGGAGACCATGACGGGCCGGGCCGGGTGCGGCGTGGTTTTTTGCCGTGGTCACAAAGCCATCCAGGAGCTGGTGCAGGGTCTGCGTCAGGTTTGGGGAAAAAGGCAATGGCCCATAGTGGGTCAAAAAGAGGGTTTGGGGTTGGAGCGCGGCCAGGCGGTCAATGGTGCGACGGGTCATTTCCGGATCAAACTGGGTTGGGGTTGTGGCCGGAAAAAGCAAAGTCTGGCCGGCATTGTCAAACTCCCGATAGCCGATACCAAAGGCGTCTCCCGTGAAGAGACCCCGGCTTGATTCATCCCAGACGCAGATATGGTGCCGGGCATGACCCGGTGTATCGAGGATGGTCAGGTTGCGTTTGCCCAGGGGCAGTTGCAGGCCATCCCGACCTTCGATGACCCGCTTGGCTGGAATGGGACGGAGTTCCTGGAAGGATTGCCGAAAGGCCTCTTCGCCATAAACTTCCAGGGCACTGGCCGTCAGACGGGCCGGGTCCACCAGGTGGGGTGTTCCCCTTGGATGGGCCACCAGTCGGGCATTGGGCAGGTGGTCAAGCAGCACCCCGGCCCCGCCGGCATGATCCAGATGCACATGCGTGACAATGACGTAGGCAACCGCTGCCCGGGGTATTTTGCGTCGTTCGAGTTCTGCCAGGAGTCGTTCCACGCCAGGCGTGGCACCGGTCTCGACAAAGGCTGCGACGCCGTCCTCTTCAATCAGGTAGCTGGCCGCATATTCGGAGCGGTGGTACCCGGTGTCGATCAGGGTGATGCCGTATCCTGGTTCCTGGTAGCGTGCGGAGGTCATGTGTCTGGATCCTGTTTGATGGTTGGAGCGTCTCAAGCGTAACTTTTTGGGTGGTGACCCACGGTGACCTGATCGATTGCCGCGATGCGCACCAGATTATCATATAAATCATTTATTTTGAAGCGTTTTATAGACGAGTGCATGATGCATCTCCGGGTGTTGAATCGTCATGCAGATTCAAGGTGAACAGGTCATGGCATGGAGCCACCAGATTTTCCATGCGGCAAAATGAGTCAGCGGGGCAGCAACTTCAGCTCCAATCGACATCCTACCGCAGCGGCATAGCGGCGTAGGGTGGCCAGGGAGGGAGAGATGCGTCCATTTCCGAGAGAGGACTCCAGACGGGAAATCGCACTCTTGGTCGTACCCATGCGTGCAGCGACTTCTTCCTGGGTCAGTCCGGCGGCTTTACGCGCATCCAGGAACGTTGTCAGGGCAGAATACTCCTCCTCAAGAGCATCGTAAGCAGCCTTGAATTCCGGGTCGGCCATCCAACGGTCGGTATCCTCTTTCGTGTGCGGGACTGGATTGTAGTGGTCAAGATCCATCTTTCACCTCCTTGAGCCGTTTTCTGGCAATGGCAAGTTCGTGTTCCGGGGTTTCATGCGACTTCTTGACAAAAGAATGGAGCATGACGATTTGCCAGCCAACTTGAGTGCAATAGAAGACCCTGCCAATGCCTTCCTTGCCTTTAGGCCGCAGCTCGAAGAGTCCGTTTCCCATTGCCCGGGAATGGGGTAAACGCAGGTTCGCCCCATAGAGGTTCATCAGGTCATACAGACGCAACAAATCAGCACGAATGCCTTTCGGCAGAGCATCGATTTCCGTTTTCACCCTGGGTGAGTAGTAGGTGATCGTCCAGTTCATGGTTGACGTTAGCCTTTCTGCTAACAATTTACAAGGAAATTTGGTGGTGCCATGCCATGACCTGTTCACCATGAATTTGCATGATAATCCAAATAATCCAATGCCCTGAGAAACATCATGAACTTGCCTGTAAAATGCTTCAAAATCAATGAGCAATCAAATAATCTGGAGCGCACCGTGGCAATCGGTCAGGTCACCGTGGGTTACCACCTGAATTTTTCAACAAAAATGAGTGGTACACAAATTCCATCCAATCAGGTCATTTCCACATGTCTTTTGACCAGATCCCGGACATACTGCGGATCGGTATCGGGTGGAAAGGGCCATACTTCGTCGCCTTCCAGGGGCCAGTAGCGTTCCTGGCGGGCCATCCAATGGTTGGGAGAGCAATCCAGGTCAGGGTACCGAATATGCAATACGGAGTCTGGCCAAATTCTTGAATCTGGTGGCCATGTGACAGATGCCCATTCCTGGTTTCTGGCATAATCCTGAAACATGAGTGGTTTGAATTTCACAAAAGCTGGCTCCATGGCAGGGAATTCCAGGTCTGTGCGCAAAAAAAGGCGACATCGTTCCAGAACCGGCCATACGGCATCCTCATAACAAATGGCCATGGTGTGAGAAAATGGTTTGGAGGCATCATGCTGGCAGGTCAGCCAACTCTTGATGGCCGGCAAGACGGGATCAGCAATCCAAACCTTGTTTTTGGGTGGTTCCATCCAGTCCGGCCATGAATTCCAAAAATTGGCCATACTGAGATAGCCAGACAAGGGTGCCGAATCTTTCCATGATTTCCGCCAGCAAGGTCCATGTAAAGCCGATTCGATCCTTGCCAGATGGTCTCTTTCCCGGCAGGCCCTGTCCAATAAATCTGCCGCCAGGTTTCGACGGGGGCGATCAACGGTGGCAGGATTGTCAGAAGAGACGATTGGAGATTCTTGTAGTATCAACTCCTGATGATGGTTCCAGGTTTCCAGGGTGAAAGGCCAATAGGGATCACCCGTTTCTGGCCAATATCGTTCGCGCCGCATGCTTTGAACGGATCGTGGTGAAAGCAGTTCTTCAATATCCATGATATCATTAAAATCGACATCATCATAATTGATTTTATAGGTATCATCAAAATAATTCAATCCGTATTCTTCATGACCATCCAATATATTTGTTGCCAGTGGTATGGTTATAAGTAAATCCTGGCGAGGGAGTCGCGGATCACGGGTTGGAAAGGGCAAATCAGTCGTCATGAAAGCACGGATTCTGGCCAGAATGGGCCATATACCCTCTGGCAAGCGATCCACCAGAATATCCGGATCACCCTTTGCAATGGGGCTGACCTGAGCATGGATCCAATATAAAATATCCACCAAGGCAGGATCCTCTGTTTCCCAACCGGGTGGTTTGTCTGCATGTGCTGGCCATGCAGAATGGTGGCGTGGCCATTGATCGTAAAAAAATTCTCTTGAAATCAGACGTGTTTTTTCTGAAAAATCAAAATGATTTCCGATTGACCGCAAGAAATATGCGGATCGCGGATTCATGTCATGCAATAAATGGCGCTCCTGAAAAAGTCGATCCAGAATGTTGCCGGCATTTTGACGCAGTTCAATTATTGATAAACATCTCTGATTTTTAAATATAAAATAATTTTGTATTTTCTTGGCGATTATGAATATTAAAAGAACCCAGAATATTTTTAAAGTCATGGCCTTCTTCCGTAAAATGGGCAACTTCCGCCCAATTATTTTTTTTTCCAGATTGACAAACCATCACCAAATGATTGACGATTTGTCAATCGTGGAATGATATGATCCCCATGTCCAAAGTGGGGCGCACTTGTCCGCTTTGCCAATCTCTTGCCATGGGCCTCTTGGTTTTTGGCAGGAATCCCTCCCATGACTCAAGCATGATAACCACAAATTGCGCCCCGGGCAATGAAAAATTATCCAGGTCATGTATTTTTCAACAAAAATGAGTGGAACACAAATTCAATCAAATCAGGTCATTCCCCACATGCCTTTTGACCAAGTCCCGGACATACTGCGGATCGGTATCGGGTGGAAAGGGCCAGACGTCGTCGCCTTCCAGGGGCCAGTAGCGTTCCTGGCGGGCCATCCAGGGGTTGGGAGAGCAATCCGCATATCCGGCATATTTTTTTCTGGAATCGGCCCAAATTCGTCCGTCAGGAGGCCAAGTGACGGACGCCCATTTTTGTTTATACGCATCATTCTGTAACATGAGCGGTTTCATTTTTTCAAAAGCCGGTTCGACAGCAGGAAATTCCAGATCGGTGCGCAGAAAATGGTGACAACGATCCAATATGGGCCAGACGGCATCTTCATAACAAACGGCCATGGTGTGACAAAATGGTTTATGGGCATCATGCTGACAGGCAAGCCAACTTTTGATAGCCGACAAAACTGGATCATCATACCAACTGTCTGTTTCAGGTGGTTCTTCCCAATCTGGCCATGCTTCCCAAAACTCGACCATGCTGATAAACTTTGGCTTTGGATCGGTATTTCGCCATTGCTTTCGCCAATCTGGTCCATGTCGCGCCGATTCAGACTTGTTCAGGAAAACCCTTTCCCGACAAGCTCGCTCCAGGAGTCTCGCGGCAAGATTTCGCCGCTTGCGATCTACATGGGGTGGGGGTGTTTTGGATTGAGGATTGCATTGCGGAATATATTTCTTCTGGCCAAATTCTTTCCAGGTTTCCTGGGTGAATGGCCAGGTAAAATCCTCTTTTTGTGGCCAATGTCGTTCTCGGCGGATGCTTTGCACTGTCCGTGGGGAAATCAAGAGATCCAGATCATACTCATCATTCCAATCGTCATCCATGATATCATCTAAAATATCATCCAAGTCTTCATGATCACACAAATTAAATACGGGTTCTGCATAGCCATCAATAATATTGTCGGGCAAGGGAATTGTCAGCAATAAATCCTGCTTTGGCAATCTCGGATCCCGATGCGGAAAGGGGATGTCGGTCATCATGAAAGCATGGATTCTTTCCAGGATCGGCCAAATATTATCTGGGAAAAGGTTTGCCAGGATATCTGGACAATCTTTTTCAATGGGGGGGATCTGAACAAGAATCCAATATAAAATATCGACCAGTGCAGAATCGTCTGTCATCCATCCAGGTGGAATATCTTCATAGGCTGGCCATGTGTCATGATAGCGCGGCCAATTATCGTGAAGATATTTTTTTGAAATCAGGGATTTATTGCGCGGAAAACGAAAAAAATTCCCAACCAACTGAAGAAAATCAGCGGGCTGGGAATTTATTTTTCGGATTGAATTCCGTTCCTGGAAAAGTCTGTTCAAAAGGTCAACGGCACGCTGCCGCATTCTGTTTACAGACATGGTTTTATGTTATCCATACATGTCTTTTGACCAGATCACGGACATACTGCGGATCGGTATCGGGTGGAAAGGGCCATACTTCGTCGCCTTCCAGGGGCCAGTAGCGTTCCTGGCGGGCCATCCAATGGTTGGGAGAGCAATCCAGGTCAGGGTACCGAATATGCAATACGGAGTCTGGCCAAATTCTTGAATCTGGTGGCCATGTGACAGATGCCCATTCCTGGTTTCTGGCATAATCCTGAAACATAAGCGGTTTGAATTTTACGAAAGCTGGCTCTATGGCAGGGAATTCCAGGTTTGTGCGCAAAAAAAGGCGACATCGTTCCAGAACGGGCCATACGGCGTCTTCGTAACAAATGGGCATGGTGTGGGAAAATGGCTCGGAGGCTTCATGTTGGCAGGCCAACCAACTCTTGATGGCTGGCAAAACAGGATCATCGATCCATGCCACATTTTTTGGAGGAGCCACTTTCCAGACTGGCCACTCTTTCCAGAATTCTGCCATGCTGAGATAACCAGATAAGGGTATTGAATTTTTCCATTTGCTTCGCCAGTTTGGTCCATATAAGGCAGATTCAGACCTTTGCAGATAAGCCCTTTCCCGGCAAGCCCTATCCAATAAATCTGCTGCCAGGTTGCGACGACGACGGTCAATCGTAGATAGATGCCGTGAGGTAGATTTTAAAGAGTTATTGAGTGCTTTTTCTTGGTAAAGATTCCAGGTTTCCTGGGTGAAAGGCCAATAATCGTCATTCGTTTTTGGCCAGAATCGTTCCTGACGCATACTTTGAACAGATCGTGGTGAAACTAAATATTCCAAATCCATGATGTCATCATAGTTTAGAATATCATAATAATCAATTTTATACGAAGCGTCAAATTGATTGCTAGCAAATTCCGCATGGCCATCCAATATATTGGATGCCAGAGGTATGGTTAATAGTAAATCCTGATGAGGGAGTCTGGGGTCCCGGATGGGAAAAGGGATGTCTGTTGCCATGAAGGCACGGATTCTGGCCAGTATGGGCCATACCTCATCTGGTAAACGATCCACCAAAATATCTGGATCACCCTTCTCAATTGGGCTGACCTGAGCGTGAATCCAATATAGAATGTCTATTTGGGCTGGGTCGTCAACTTCCCAACCAGGTGGTTTGTCTTCAAATGCCGGGTAGGTCGTATCTTCTCGTGGCCATTGATTATAAAAATATTTTCTTGAGATCAATCGTGGTTTTCCTGAAAAAGAAAAAAAATTCCCGATCAACCGCAGGATATAAGTTGATCGGGAATCCATGCTTTGCAATAAGTCCCGTTCCTGTAAGAATCGGTCCATAAATTCAGCAATCTGTCGGCGTTTATCGAACACGGACATTTATTTACAGACCTTTGAATGGGGTTCTCGGGACTTGTTACAGATGGAAGATTTATTCGTTATCCAACAGATTGTCGAGATAGGTGGTCCTTGCATCATGGAGGAGTTGATCTTTATATTTCACTTCATCCATGGCGTCGAACACCGTGTGACCAACATAGGGGACAAGCAGACCATAACGTATCCCTTTATTTGCCCAGTTGAGAAAAGGAGCTCGACCAATATCTTTTCCTATCTTTTCATTTGGTCCCACCTTCTCTTCTGGCCATCCCAGTTTCATATCCTTTCTTTTTCCGATCATTCGTGTATGGCTGGTCCATTTTTTTGATTTGCCTCCCCCACCAACTCCAGATCTTGGTTTTCTTGCAGTGGCGTTCAAAATCTTTCCTGTGACACCAGTACCAGCACCTCTCACGACACCTTCAGCCAAGTCTTCAGCCTTCTGTTCAAGCATTTCTCCGATGTCTCTGTTACGGAAGAGACGACCAAATTTTTCATGTCTGAAGAGTGCCTGACGCGCTTTTTCGTGTAATTCAGGATCCACTCCTGGCGGAACCTCCCTGGAGATCATTTGTTCCAGGGACATTTTCATGACGCGATCATGATGTTCATAGATTTCGGAGATTCTATCCCACTCATCGGCTTTTGCCATATCACCTTTGTTGCGATACATTTCCGCCATTCTGGCTGCGGATTGGGATTTTGACAACTCTGTTTGCGAGCTGCTATTACCCGCTGGGCTGCTTTTAGTCAAAGCATCATGGTATCGCTGCTCTGTTTCCCTGTCAACAGGATCACCCGGAGTTATGGTTGGCAGTGATTTCATTTGTTGTTCCTGGGCTGATTTTGGACGTGGCACGGGTGTTGGTTCAGGTGTTGGTTCAGGTGTTGGTTCCGGATAGGATGTATTTGACCACGGTTTCTGTTCTCTCAAGGCTTGTCGTTGACTGGGTGGCAAATATGCCTGTGGCTCTGTGGTTTTGAACGGTTCTGGTGTTGAATCATCCTCCTGATCCGGCATGGAATTGGATTCCTCTGGTCTCCAGATTTGGAAGGCTCCAGGATAGGCGCGATTGAAATTCCGGATCGTGGTCATGGCACCCTGGAGACGGTCAACCTGGAATTGATTGTTGTCACGCACCGACTTGGCATAATCATCGTTTAGATAATTCAGGTGTTCCGGGTCTTCCGTGGCATGGGCCACGATGTATTCTGTTGGCAGTTTCATGCCTGTCGTGCGATGCAGAGAACGTCGCACGGCCTCACCCTCGGCGTACTGGGCAAATTCGGTCTGGCCGGATTGAATCTTGGGATAGCCTTGCGTTACAATCCGGGCTACCCGCTCTTGTTGGGCATCCGAGGCTTGCTCGTTATCGTCGTCCTGGTCTTCGTAAAACAGTGCTGCCATTTTTCGGCTCCTCGTGTTTTGATGATATTTGTGTTCAAAAGGCGAAAAATCCCCCCAAGGCAGGACTCATGACCTGCAAATCGGGTTGACAAGGGCCACGATTCCCCCAATAAAAAACCCCGGATTGGGCGTCCGGGGTTTGGCAGGGATTTCTCCGATGATCTGAGCATGATAACCGCAAATTGCGCCCCGGGCAATGGAAAAATGACCAACCATGTAAAAAATGGTATTTTATCCCTGAAGGTGCCTTGTAGACCGGTGTCGTTTTTGTTTTTTATCAATTATTTGATGATGTGGTGATTAATGAGGCAGCCAGGGTTATTCTTTCCGCCAAAGGCATTTTTCCAACCAGGAGAATGATCTCGGCCAGGGCATCATCCTCCGCCAAAAAAAATGCCGGAGGAACGTGCAACGCCTCTGCCATTTTGTCGATGGTTTCCCAATTTGGTTGTTTTCCTTGGCGTTCCCAGCGATTGACATAGACCGATGCCTTTTTGGGAGGAAGTCCTATTTTCACTCCAAGACCTCTCTGACTACAGCCAATCTTCTCCCGTGCTTCACGAAGTCTGCGACCAAAGGTTTCCTTCATCTCAATCTCCTTTCGGGACTGAGAATCGCGCAGATACACCTTGAACGTTATCTACACTAGATGTAGATTGCTGGCATGCATTCCAAACTCTTCATCACGACTGGGATTTTTGCAATTATATGGTTTCCGGGTTCTTCTTTCGGGACAGAGGAGACCTATGGTGACCTGGATCATGTGATCTATCGGAGCAATCATGATGGAGACACCATCCATTGGCCACGCTGGGTCCGGAATGTTGACAAGAGAGGAAATCAGGCCTATACACCAACGTCGAATCCCTGGTCACGGAGGATCTGTTCCGTGTGATGTGCCACCAGGGGCCGTATCCCAGGGAGTCAGGTGATATTTCCGGTTGCATGTGAAAATTTTGTTTCTTATCAGATCCCTGAATCGGGGTGGTGCCGAACGCCAGTTGACGCTTCTGGCGCGGGGTTTCCATCAGGCAGGGCATGATGTGGGCGTCGCGGTCTTTTATGCCGGGGGGCTGTTTGCAGCCACACTGCAAGAGGCCGGGATCCCTCTCTACGACCTGGGCAAAAAAAGTCGCTGGGATCTGGGTGGGTTTGTGCTGAATCTGGTGCAACTGGTCCGGCGCGAATCCCCCGACATTCTGCACAGCTATCTGGTCGAACCCAACCTGCTCTCGGTCCTTGTCAAACCCGGCCTTCCCTCCCAAACCCGGGTGGTCTGGGGGGTGCGGGCCTCGGATATGGATCTGGATCATTATCATCCGGTGACCAAACTGACCTTCGGCCTGACCTGCCGGTTGTCCCGTTTCGCCGACCGCATCATCTTCAACTCCGAGGCAGGACGGGTTTTTCATTGCGAACGGGGTTATCCGGCAGAAAAATCAGTCGTTGTGCCCAACGGGATTGATGTTGGTGGCATTTTTCGACCGGATATCGAGGCCGGACAACAGGTGCGCCAGGCGTGGGGCATCCAGCCTGATCAACCTCTGGTGGGTATCGCCGCCCGTCTGGATCCCATGAAGGACCATGCCACCTTTTTGCGGGCCGCCGCGCTTGTTGCGGCACACATGCCCGAGACACGCTTCGTCTGTGTCGGGGATGGTGAACCGGCCATGCGCCAACAACTTGCTGACCTGGCCACCAGTCTGGGTCTGGACCAGCGCCTGATCTGGGCCGGCCCCCGCGACGATATGGCCGCCGTCTTCAGCGCCCTGGACCTGGGAGTCTCTTCATCGGCGTATGGGGAAGGGTTTTCCGGGGTGATCGGGGAGGGGATGGCGTGTGGTCTCCCCTTTGTGGCAACCCAGGTCGGGGATGCGGCCCGTATCATCGGGGAGACCGGCTCCTGTGTTCCCCCCCGCAATTCCGAAGTCATGGCCGCCGCCATCATCGCCAGACTGACCCAATTGCGGCAGGGAGCCGATATTGTGCGCCAACAAACCCGGGAACGCATCCTGACCCACTTCAATACGGCCAATCTGGTGACCAACACCTTGCAGGCACTGGAAGCCATGCCATGATCCGGGTCGTCCACCTCATCACGGGATTGGGTACCGGCGGTGCCGAGCGCATGCTGCACAAGTTTTTGTGTGGCTCGGACCTTGCGCAGTATCATCACAGCGTCATCTCCATGACCGATCTCGGACCCATAGGTGCCCAGATTCGCGCCGAATTGCCCCTCGACGTCCACACCCTGAACATGCCCCAGGGAATGCCGCATCCCTTGGGCGTCTATCGCCTGGTCAGACTGCTGCGTACCCTGCGGCCCGATATTCTGCAAACCTGGATGTATCACTCGGATTTGCTGGGATTGCTTGTGGGGCGTCTGGCGCATGTGCCACGGATCGTGTGGAGTTTGCGCTGTTCCACCATGCAAAGCGGTGGCCGCAAACTGGACTGGACCAAGCAAATTCTCGCCCGGCTCTCGACCCGACCGGATGCCATCCTGGTCAATTCCATGGCCGGGCAAACCTACCATGAAAGTCTCGGCTATCGGCCTCGCCGCTGGGTGCGGATTCCCAATGGCTTCGATGTGACGGAGTATCAGCCCGATCCCGGGGCACGTGATCGCTTTCGCCAGGAATTGGGATTGCAACCCGAAACCCTGCTCGTTGGTATCGTGGCGCGCTTCAATCCCATGAAGGATCATGATACCTTTCTGGCCGCCGCCGCCCGGGTTCACCAACAGTGTCCGGCAGCCCACTTTGTCATGATCGGTGCCGATGTCCATCTGGATAACCCGTTTTTTGCCACCCGCATTCCAAAACTGGGTCTGACCGATTGCATCCACATGACCGGCAAGCGCCACGATATCGCCTCTATCAATGCCGCCCTGGATGTGGCCGTCTCATCTTCCATCGGGGAGGGATTTTCCAATACCATTGGCGAGGCCATGGCCTGCGGCGTACCCTGCGTGGCCACGGCGGTGGGGGATTCCGCCCTGCTGATCGGCGATTCAGGACGCACGGTACCAGCCCAGAATCCGGATGCCATGGCCGAAGCCTTGCTGGCCATTTTGCAACTTGCGCCTGCTGAACGCCAAAAATTGGGCGAACGTGCCCGCGCCATCATCCTGGCCGATTATGCCCTCAGCAGAGTGGTCGATCAGTATCAGGCCTTTTACCAGGAGATGGTATCGCCATCCCCGCCGACTCCAAAAACTGTCTAAGAGGCTGCCTGATAACTTGTTAATTTCGAAAAAAAACGAATGAAAAACTGGGATGGAGGTCCAGGAGGAAGGGC
>JADGCO010000070.1:0-251 GCA_015228935.1 Magnetococcales bacterium
CGGCCACTCCTGCATCGGTCCTGGATGCCAGTCGTGACTTGGTTGTCTGGTTTGACAAGCATCCGGACGGTCCACCTGTGAAGCGTCTGTTTCGGGAACTGTTGGTTGTGGCTCTGGATCGAGTCAAGGAAAAAGACCCTCGCCCACCTGTGCCTGTTGAGCTTGAGGAGGTTGTCGTCATGCTGACAAATTACATCGATAAATGGGAAAAGGAGATTGAGCAGAGGGGGTTTCTCAACGGCGAAAAAAAC
>JADGCO010000070.1:347-21684 GCA_015228935.1 Magnetococcales bacterium
AAACGGCATCCTGATCGGCGAAAAAAACGGCATCCTGATCGGCGAAAAAAACGGCATCCTGATCGGCGAAAAAAACGGCATTCTCAAGGGAGAGATGCGTACCCTGCTCCTTCAGATCCAACGTCGCTTCGGTCCCGTACCCGAATGGGTCCATGCCAGGTTGGCCAGCGCCAATCTGGAAATGCTCGATATATGGACGGAAAATGTCCTGGATGCCACATCTCTGGAGGATGTTTTCCAGGGACGGGACAGGCAATAGGTTGCTGAATGCGGAAAAACATGTCGGGTTTGTCGCAGAGGATGTGTCGGACCTGCTGGCAACCCAGGACCGAAAAAGACTCTCGGCCATGGATGTGGTGGCCAAGTCAATCACCTGAAATCAGAACAGAATCAGCCGACCTTGAATCCGGTTTCTTTTTGATTGGGTGGTGCCATGCCATGACCTATTCACCTTGAATTTACAAGACAATTCCACATCCGAAGAAGCCCCATGCACCTGGCTTGAAAATGCTTAAAAATCAATTGGTTTTCGGATAAGGTGGAGCGCATCGTGGCAATCGGTCAGGTCATCTTGGGTCACCACCCAGAAAAGGATCACTCGCCAGGACCAGATCGGCCATCCGTGCAAAATCAAACTGCTCAATTGCCTGGCGGGGAATGTAGCGGGAAAAGAAGACGCCCCTCCCGCATCCCTACCCCCTCTCAGGGTGAGAGGGGGGAGAATCGTGACACCTTGATTTTGCAAGAAAGATTGCGGATCGACATGGTGCGGGCTGGTGTACTCAAACACTAGAGGGCGTTTGAATCCCGTTCGCCGGTACGGATACGCACGACACTGACCACATCGCAGACAAAAATTTTGCCATCGCCGATCCGACCGGTGCGGGCGGCCTGTTCGATGGCTTCGACAGCCCGTTCCACGCGGTCATCGTCAATGACGACTTCCACTTTGAGTTTGGGCAGAAAATCGACGACATATTCGGCACCGCGATACAACTCTGTATGCCCTTTCTGTCGCCCGAATCCCCGCACTTCGGAAACGGTTATGCCTTGGATGCCGACTTCGGAGAGGGCCTCCTTCACGTCATCCAGTTTGAATGGTTTGATGATGGCCTCGATTTTTTTCATCAACCGATCACTCCCATGGCTGTTGCAACCGCTTGAGCCTGACACCGAATTGACATCTGGCTGACCAACTGATCAATTCCCGGCATGTTGACCATTCAGGGCCGGAGTTTGATCCTTATATAATTTATAAACCACAGCGTCTACCAGAGCCTGATAGGCGGCGGCAATAATATTTTCCGAGGTACCCACCGTGCCCCAACGGTCGGTCTGGTCTTTGGATTCAATCTGGACCCGGACCTGGGCAGCGGTTCCCCCTTCCGAGATGATTCTGACCTTGAAATCGATCAGGCTCATCTCCCGCAAATTGTCATAGAAACGGACCAGGGCCTTGCGCAGGGCCATGTCGAGGGCATTGACCGGACCATTGCCTTCGGCGGCGGTGTGTTCCACATGTCCCCCTACCGAAACTTTCACGCTGGCATCGGAGACCAGAAAAATGCCGCCACCCTCGGCAACATCCCGTTCACGTCGCTCGTCGATAACCCGAAAGCCGTGCAGGGTAAAATAATCCGGGACCTGGCCCAGGGCACGCCGCGCCCGCAACTCAAAGCTGGCTTCGGCACCGTCAAACTGGTAACCCTTATGTTCCAACTCTTTGATGTCACTCAAGAGAGACGCAATGCGCGGATCCTTTTGATCCAGATCGCCCAGGCCAAAATCCTTGAGTTTATAAAACAGGTTGCTGCGTCCGGCCTGTTCGGAGATCAAAACCCGTTGCCGATTACCGACACTCTCGGGGGTAATGTGTTCGTAGGTACCCGAATCCTTGAGAATGGCCGACACATGAATGCCACCTTTGTGGGCGAACGCCGAGGCTCCGACGAAAGGCTGGTTTTTTTGTGAGGGTCGGTTGGCCATTTCGTTGACGAAGCGACTGATGGCGGTCAAGGATTGGACCTGATTGGTTTGCATGCGCAGGGATTTGCGCATTTTCAGGGCCAGATTGGGGATGATGGTGGTCAAATCCGCATTACCGCAACGTTCGCCCAGGCCATTGATGGTTCCCTGGAGATGCACGGCACCATGTTCCACGGCCATCAGGGTGTTGGCCACGGCCAAGCCACTGTCATTGTGGCAATGGATGCCCAATGGGGCACCCACGGTTGCGGCCCGGGCCATGATGGCCGGAATTTCGTGGAGCAACGTGCCGCCGTTCGTATCACACAACACCAGACAGTCGGCCCCGCCTTCGCGGGCTGCCTGCAAGGTACGCAGGGCATACTCTGCATCGGCCTTGAAACCATCAAAAAAATGCTCGGCGTCGTAATAGACCGTATCGACATGTTGTTTGAGGTAGCGAACTGAATCGAAGATCAACTCCAGGTTGGCTTCCAGGGATATTTCCAGGGCCTTCCGTACATGGAGATCCCAGCTTTTGCCGAAGATGGTGACCACCCGGGTAGCGGAGCGGATAAGGCTTTGCAGGACCGGGTCAGTTGCAGTCGTGGTATCGGCCCGGCGCGTCGAGCCGAAGGCGGCGACACGGGCATTTTTCAGGGAAAGAGTGCGGACCTGGAGAAAATATTCCACATCCTTGGGATTGGATCCGGGCCAGCCGCCTTCGATCACATCGACGCCCAGATCATCAAGGCGTTCGGTGATGCGCAGCTTGTCCTCTACAGAGAAGAGGACATCCTCGCTTTGGGAACCATCCCGCAAGGTGGTATCATAAATCAAGAGAGGCACAGCGGCAGTTGGCATGCTTGGACCGCGTTTATGTTGTTGATTTGCGTGGATTTGGCAATCCATCATCAAAAACGAACGGGGCGACCGGATGGCCACCCCGCAGCAACGTTTTATTTTGACAAAAAAGGTTAACGGCTGACGCGGTCCCCTGTTTCCTTATGCAGCTCGAAGGCATCGTGCAAGGTTCTGACTGCCAGTTCGGTATATTTTTCGTCCATGACGACCGAAATCTTGATTTCGGACGTTGAGATCATTTGAATATTGATATTTTCCTTGGAGAGGGCATTGAACATTTTTTGTGCCACACCCGAGTGGGAGCGCATGCCGACGCCGATGGCGGAGACTTTGGCAATTTCGGAGTTGCCCCGGATTTCGCGTGCGCCGATATGGGAGACGGATTTTTCCAGGACTTCGAGGGCCTGGCGAAAGTCCGACTTCGGCACGGTGAAGGTGAGATCGGTTTCGCCGCTGGCGGAAACGTTCTGGATGATCATGTCCACGTTGATATTGGCGTCCGACAGGGCGCTGAAGACGGCTGCTGCCATGCCAGGGCGGTCCGGGACACCCATGACCGTGATTTTCGCCTCATTCTTGCTGTAGGTAATGCCGGAGACAAGAACCTGTTCCATCGTCGAATTTTCCTCAGTCAGGAGGGTTCCGGTGCCTTCTCCCAGCGAGGTGAGGACGCGGACCGGAACGGAATATTTTTTGGCCAGTTCGACCGAACGTGTTTGCAGGACCTTGGCTCCGAGGGAAGCCATTTCCAGCATTTCGTCGTAGGATATGAAATCCAGTTTGCGGGCTTTTGGTTCGATACGCGGGTCTGTGGTGTAGACGCCGTCCACATCGGTATAGATGTCGCAGAAGTCGGCTTTAAGGGCGGCGGCGAGGGCCACTGCCGAGGTATCGGAGCCACCGCGGCCCAGGGTGGTGATGTTGCCGTCGGCATCGATCCCCTGGAAGCCGGCCACGACCACGATGTATCCGGCCTGGAGATCGTGGTGGATGCGGGCGCTTTCGACTTCCTGGATGCGGGCTTTGCTGAAGGAGTTGTCGGTGATGAACCGGACCTGCCAGCCCAGGTAGGATTTGGCTTTGCAGCCCTGGGATTCGATGGCGATGGCGAGCAGACCGATGGAGACTTGTTCTCCGGCTGAGACCACCACGTCGTACTCGCGTTTATTGTAGACGGGGTTGATGCCTTCGACCAGGGCCACGAGGCGGTCTGTTTCGCCGGCCATGGCGGAGACGGTGACCACCACCCGGTTGCCGGCCCGATGGGCGGCGACGGCCCTGGCGGCCACATTCTTGATGCGTTCAATGTTGGCGACCGAGGTGCCGCCATATTTTTGCACGATAAGAGTCACGGTCGTATCCGCTTCATGATTTCCTGTGTCTGGATTGTTGCCTTGCCTGCCGGGTCCCGACCAGAATGTTCGGGGTGGAGGGTTTGGGTGGTGGTTTTCTTCTGGCGGCTTTTTCGGCGGCTTTTTCCATGCGTTTGGCTTCCCTGGCGGCTTCCTGCTTGTGCAGTTTGACCAGATAGAGGGCCAGGACCAGGGCGATGATCAGCAGAAAGGCCACCAGGGCCCAGCCATAATAGACTTCGGAGTCCACATAGCGCCGGAAGCTTTCTGACACCAACTGGGCAATGTTTTTATCTGCTTGATCCATGACACGGCTTCCCGGCAAGCCACTTGAAAACCTCCACCAGCCCAACATTCTAACAAATCCCTCCGTCCTGGCAACGGAAAATTCACGCCGGCACCCGATCTGGAGGAATTGGGGGACTAAAGAGGCTACGAATGGGACATGCGCATTTTTTGTTCCACGCCGGCAAGAGCCGCCGTTGCCCTGGATGTGGCGGCATGCAGATTCATGGCCTTGTCGGCGGTGTGACGCAGGGCGGCCAATGCGCTTGTCATCTCTTGCAGGCCATGGTCGGGGGTTGTCAGGGACTCTTCGTTATTGTTCCGGGACAGGGCAGAAATTTGGTGGGGCCATTCTGTCATGCTGGCGTGCATGGCCTGGATTGTGGTGTTGACCTCGGCCAGATCCCGAACCTGTTGACCCATGGCCTGCACCAGGGTAGTGATGGATTCTGCCGCTGCGGCAACCTGACCGGCAACCGGTCCGGTTGAGTGGACCATCTGGTCGGTGGTTGTGGAGAGTGAGTTCATGTTTTCCGTTTGGTTGGTGACGGCCCGGGAGATGGCATGATTGGTCTGGCCGATATGGTCAAGGATGCGGCCAATTTCACGGGCTGCATCCATGGATGCGTGGGATTGTTTCTGGACGGCATCGGCATGCTGGTGAATCATGATCGTGGCCTCGCTGGTCTGGCGGGCCAGCGCCTTGACTTCATTGGCGACCACGGCAAATCCCTTGCCGGCATCTCCGGCTCCGGCGGCTTCGATGGAGGCATTCAGGGCCAGCATGTTGGTCTGTTCGGCAATTTCATCGATCATTTCGACGGCCTTGCCGATTTCCCGGGCTGTTCCCGACAGTTGGTCGATGATGCCAAAAGAGGCCTGGGTCAGGTTGTTGGCGTGACTGAAATCCTGTTCGGCAATCCCGCATTGTTGCTGGACCAGCGTAAAAGCGGTTGCCAGTTCCTGGAGCGCTGTCGTGATGGTCTGGATTTCCTGGCCCACACCCTGGGTCGTCGTCGCTGCCGATTGCAGCTCGGCCTGAACCTGGTTGGCGTTTTCCTCCAGGGTGGTCAGATGTGCCAGGTTTGCTTCGGTCTGGGTGAGCAGGCTTTCCATTTGGACAAGATGGGCAGATATCTGTTCGGCAACGGCCTGCGCCTGGGTTGTGGATTGAGGCGCAACGACCTGGGCCAGGTTTTTCACTGTTTCATTCAGGGTCGTCGTCGTGGTCTCAACGGCGTCAATATGCTGTGCCAATTCGGCATGAACCTGCGCCTGATGTTTTTCAGCCTCGCGCATTTCTCGAATGGTCTTTGCCAGAAGATCGGTCGTCTCGGTCAGCATGGTCGCGGGAATGCCGGTCTGTAGCTGAGGCTGATGCTGATGCCGAGGCTGAAGTTGAGGCTGAGGCTGTGGCTGGGAAGGTGGCAAGGGGTCGTCAAAATCCGGTTGCGCATGCTGTATGGAGTTTGTAACCACAGGTCGTGCGGATTGACTGGTCAGATCAGGCCACCGTCGATGGAGAATCACCCCGGCAACCGCCATGGCCGCTGCAAAAAGCATCCAGGCCATGACCAGAAACATGGACCCGGAACCTCTTGGTATCTCGGCCCCATCCCCGCTTCCTTCCGTGCCGGTAGCCATTCCGGAAACGGCTTGGGCGGCGGTCAAAACCTTTTCCAGGGCAAGACGGCTTTTCTCCAAACGCCCATCCACGGCGGCAAGACGCTCCTGACGGGTTTGCCGGGCCGACCAGGTTTCCTGATACGCTTTCAACTTCTGGAGAAAAGGCTTGAAATCACCTTCGACCTGACCGGCTTGTTCCAGAATGATCTGGATCCGTCGCAATATCTGGGCAATGGCATGCCTGGTTCCGGTTTCTCCAGAACCTTCTGCCTGGTCTTTCCTGTTGGTCGGCCCATGCCCGGATTCCCCGGCCACGGAGGCCAGCAACAAGGCCTGGATTTCCTGTTTCAAATCCGGGATGAGTCGTTTTTGCAGTCGCGTCTCGACTTTTCCGGCACTCTCTTCCAGCGCATGGAATTCGCGCAGGCGGTCCCGATCCTGGGCCTGTCTTTTGGTGGCATACTGTCCCATGGCCTCCTTGTAGGCATCCAGGGTATTCCGAAGGTCTTCCTGCAAGATGGCATCCAGTTCCGATCTGGCCATTTCCCGCAAAAATTCTTCCAACAGGGTACGGAACGTCAGCAGAAGCTGGGGATCGCCACGCAAGACAAAATCTTTTTCAACCCGGCGCAACCGGACCATCTGCATGTCCAGATGGCTGACATCCAGGTGCCGGAACTCGGCATCCAGATCGAGAATCACCTGTCGCCATGGTTTAGGTGGTGTTGCCTGACCTTCCCGCCAGGCAGCCAGAAAGTCGGCAACCTCCCGCGCATAGGCCAGCAACTCGGTCTGGCAAGGGGATATGCCGGAATTTTGTGCGGTATTTTCAGCCACGCGCCGCAGGTGATCCCGGGCCTGATCCAGTTGATCTGCAAGAACCGGGTTTTCGTACAAACGCAGGCGTGCCACCAGGGTATCCACCAGGCCCACGCGGCGCGACAAGGCACCCGTCCCACAAGCCTCCTGTGCGGAGGAAACCGCAGCCAATCGCCGGAAATCCTTTTGGGAACCGGTCCATGCGGCCTGGAAAAAGCCGGCGGATCCCAGCAACAGGATGCCTGGCAGAAAATATATCAAATTGAATCTAAACCGATTATTCATGGCAGACAATCGTCGGCTCCCTCCGGACCACTCCCTGAAACGAGGTCCCCATCATCGAGATGGATCAGCCCTTCCGTTTCGGCTGCACTCCCTGCATATTCGCACAGGATACTGGATTTTTCCGGTTCCCTCACTGGAAAATTGTTGTGTATCCCATGTAGGGTTGAGTGTTCCATTCATGAGCGACGGCGCGGGGCTGTAAAGAGCTTTCTCGGGTTGAATTTCCATCTGAGAAAGGTTGGCCGGGCGATACCTGGGATGCTTTTTTGACCGGTTGAATTTCAGCCTGGGTCATTGTATCGTGGGTCACATGAGCGACCGAAACAAACGCAAAACCATCCGCCTCCCTTACTCCACCCGTATCCAACTGAAAGTGGCTGGACACGAATGGTCTGGTCATGTCAAGGATTTCAGCACCAATGGCTTGTTGATTTGTCTGGATACGGTTCCTGGCAAGATACCTCCCCGACTGACGGATCAGGGCATCATTATTTTCCAGATTGAGGGGATCGATATGGAAATCATGGTTACCGTTGTCCGATCAATCGACAATCACTGCGGCGTCGAATTCAAGCACCCTTTCTGACGTTCTGGCTTCATGGCTTTTGTCTGTTGCCTGACGTGGCCAGATGGCGTCCCATTTCCAGGTCCCATTTTGAAATGTGAAACAAAAACCAGTTTCTGACGAAAATGGACAGGTCCAGTAACAGGGTGTGACTTTTTTCTCCCACGAGTCCGGCCGATTTTCCTGCCTGTTGCAAAAATCCCCTGTGCTGTGCCTGATGGTTTGCGAGTTGCGGATCGTTTGCCTGTAGCATGTATTTTTCTTCACGGGCAAAATGTCCCTTGGCATAATCGATCAACTCTTTCAGGATGGCTTCCTGTTTGTTTCTGCCTTCTTCCGAATTGAAGGATTTATGCAGAACATTAAGTATGCCAAACAATTTTTTGTGATCGCTGTCAATTTCCGGCACGCCGATGTTCAGGTTGTTCTGCCACTCGACAAGATTTGTAAAGTTCGGCTGAAAGTCGAGAGGTGTCAGATAAAGTTTGTCCAGGGCGGCGAACAGTTTCCGCCGTTCGCCGTTGACAACGCGCATGGCTTCCCTGGCTGTGGTGTCTTGATTGCCAGGGGTTGGGTTGTCATTGATCGAGGCAATGACAGTCGAGGCTGCGGCATGCATGCCCTGACAGCCGCTTTTGATCTCCTCGAACAAGGGCATGGCTGCAAGCGGTGCGTCCTGATTGGCCAGAATCCATTTGCCCACTTCGCTTTTTTCCCAGGTGGCAAAGGCATCATTTTTCAGTTTCACGTTTCCGAAAGCGGCCTTGACCAGTTGTCCCATCATGCTCAGGACATCGCTCTTGAAGCGAAACATTTCGAACGGTTCGGAAAAACCCTCAAAAGTCAACAAGTTGTCATGGAAAATATCATTGGTTTCCCGGGCAATGTCGGCCAGGCTGCCAAAATGGTTGATGGAACCATGCAGAAAACGGGTCATGCGCAGGGAGGTTGCCAGCTTTTCCTTCACTTGCTGGGATAGTTCATTGGTATTTTTGGCAAAATCATAGGTCGAAACAGAAAATTTTCTGGCTTCCCGGGTTTGCTGCTCCATGTCCCAGGCCGTTCTTGCAACATCGGACGCCTTGGCAGAGATTTCTTCCACACTCGCGACGCCCTTGACTGCCTCTTCGGCGACGTTGTTGGTGGCGGATTCGAGTTCATGCGTGCTTTGCATGATCGTCAACATGGCATCCTTGACCTGCTCCATGGCGTGGGAAACGCTTTGGGTTGCCTGGTGCTGACCATCGATGGCCTGGACAATCTCCCGGTTGACATCGTGGATACGATCCACCAGTTTGAACACCTGCCCGGAGACCGAGGTTGCCTCAGCCGATTTGTCCTGAATTTCCAGGATTTTTTCTTCAATGTTGCTGGTCGCCTGCACGGTCTTCTGGGCCAGGGTCTTGATTTCGCTGGCAACCACGGCAAATCCCTTACCGGCATCACCAGCCCCGGCTGCCTCGATGGCCGCATTCAATGCCAGCATGTTGGTCTGATCGGCAATTTCATAAATGAAATCCACCACCGCCCCAATCTCCTTGGCGGCATTGGCCAGTTCGCTCAAAACGGCAGCAAAAGCGCGTGTTGCCTGATTCGCCTCGTCGGAAGCCGAGTTGGCAACGTGACACTGGGTACGGACATCATCGAAGGAGCAGACCATGCGCTCCGTGGCTTCACCCACCTCAGATGTGGATTCACTCGAACGACTCAACTGCGCAAACACGTTTTGCAGATGAAGAACCATATTGTCGGCGGCTTCGGCCATGCTGCGCAGATTTTGTTCTGCCGCCTTGGATGCGTTGGCAACTTTTTCGATATCACTGGAAATATCACCTGAGGATGTTGCCAGGACATCCATGTTCATGGCAATCTGACTGAGCTGGCTTTTGGTTGCGGATACTTCCTGGGCCAGTTGATTGTTGCTTTCATCAATCTTTCCTGCCAGGTCATAAAGGCTGTTGACATCCCTGCCGAAAAATTTGTGAATCTGGATCAATTCCATGATGATCGCGGAAGCATTACCGGCCTGCATGCCAATGATACGAACAGACCGGATAAAATAATCAATGATTTTTTTTATTCCGGCCTTGATGTCTTTATTATTTTTAAAAGAGACGCCTGTTTCCGGAAGATCCGGCAACTTGGCAAGCTGTTCTTTTATTAGCTCGGACCCATCCAGGCCATCGGATGGCAAGGCAGTTCGGGACATTTTCCAGGCCAGAAAACCAAACACACCCCCAACGAGCATGGCGATCAGGATCAACAACCACCACGAAGCATGCATGCCGAACCATAAAATGGCCATGCCAATCAAAATTGCTTCCACAAAAACCGCCATGTACAGCCATGCAGAACCAGATAAAAACAGGGATGATTGATTCAATTTTTCAATCCTGACCACGTTGAATTCCCCTCTCCTCGATTGTGTCAGCAAGGCTCCCCCCGACCATGGGCAAGGTTAACTGGACGCCGTTTCCTTGCCACATTTGATGCAAAACACGGTTCCGCGTTCCGTTCTTTCTGGAAAAACCTCTACCGGGCTGCATCCGTCCCTTCCGCCGCATCCAGGCACTTTCCCAGGACCCTGGCCAGGTCCAATACGTGCGGATGGGTCAACATGGTCAAATGATCCCCTGGAATTTCATGGACATCGATCATTCGAGCCAGATGATCTGCCCAGCCTGAAGTCGCATTCCGGTGTATCTGTCTGGCCTCTTCGGTCAGCAAACGGTCCGGCTGCATATCCCGCGCACGCATCAGGGTGATCGGAATGGGGTGTGGACCGGGTGCAGGTTGATAATGGGCCTGGAGATTGGCCTTGTAAACATCCATGAAACCCTTGAAGCTGGAGGGGGGCGCATCGGGAGGCAACACGTCGGACATTTTAAGGCGTTCCAACATCAGGGTCAGTTGTTCTGGCGGCGTCAAAGGTTCCAACATCTCCTGGCTCAAATCCAGGGAGACCCCATGGAGATGTCCAACGATGGTGGCCACCTGGGCCAACCATTGGGCGTGACTCCACGTCAAACCCGTGGGGGTGTAGTGGTGGGGGGCAGGCGAGTCGAGAATGACCAGCAAGGCCACTTTTTCGTTGTTGTTGCACAGTTGCCGGGCCATTTCGTAGGCAACCAGGCCTCCAAAGGAGTGTCCTCCCAAGGCGTAAGGTCCCTGCGGCTGGACGGTTTTGATCGTTTCCACATAATGACTGGCCAACGCCTCCACCGTGGTCAAGGGCGGCGTTGTCCCGTCCAGACCTGCCGGTTGCAAACCATAAAACGGGCGTTGATCATCCAAATGCCGCGCCAATTCATGAAAATAAACGACGTTGCCCCCGGCCCCCGCCGCACAGAAAAACGGCAACTTGTGACCGCCGGTGCGGATTGCCACCAATGATGACCATGGATTTTCCATCTGATTTTGGCGCAGATAGCGGGCCAATTGCTCGATGGTGCCGGCCTGGAACAGGGTTGCCAACGGCAACTGTGGATACCCCCGTTGGGCAATTCTGGTCATGAGGCGCACGGCTGACAGGGAGTGGCCGCCCAAATCAAAAAAATGATCCCGCAGGCCGACAGGCCGTACCGCCAGGACCTCTTCCCAGATTTGGGTCAGTTGTACCTCCAGTGAATCGCGGCAATGGGTACGGACGGGGCTGGTTGCTGCATGTTCTTCCTGCCCGGAGGGGAGGGCATGGCGATTGACCTTGCCATTGGGAGTGAGCGGCAGGGCATCCATGGGGATAAAAACGCCTGGAACCATATGGGGAGGAAGAGATGCCTTGAGAAAGGTGCGTAGCGTGCCCACGGTGGGCATGGCCGGTTCGGAACCATCCGTCTGCTCGGAAGCAGGAACGATGTACGCCACCAGACGTTGATTGTCGATTTCCCCACGGGCCATGACCACGGCTTCGCGGATGGCCGGATGCGCGACAAGTGCTGCCTCGATCTCCCCCAGTTCAATGCGAAAACCGCGAATTTTCACCTGATGATCGAGACGACCGAGAAATTCGATCTGACCATCGGGGCGATAACGTGCCAGGTCGCCGGTCTTGTAGAGACGGGCACCGGGAAGCGTACTGAAAGGATCAGGAATAAATTTTTCCGCAGTGAGTTCGGGGCGTTGGTGATACCCGCGTGCCAGGCCCGCACCGCCAATATGCAGCTCACCCGAAACGCCGCTGGGTACCAACCGCCCGTGGCGGTCAAGGATATGAAAGCGGGTGTTGGCAATGGGGCGACCGATGGGAACCACGGCAAGATGTGTCTCTTCGACCGTGACTGGATAGATTCCCGACCAGATTGTGGTTTCGGTGGGGCCATACAGATTCCAAAGTGCCCCGCCCCGCGACAACATGTCGCGGGCCAAAGATCCCGGCAACGCCTCCCCCCCCACCAACATGGTCAAAGAGGGTTTACCCGGCCATCCGGCATGGATCAACAGGCGCCAGGTGGCAGGGGTGGCCTGCATCACCGTGATTGCATGTTTCGCCAGAAGATGACTCAGGGATGCCGGATCGGCTGCTTCGCCGCCCTTGGCCAGGACCATTGTTCCCCCGCAGATCAGCGGCAGATAAACCTCCAACCCAAAAATATCGAAACTGACCGTGGTGACGGCCAACAGGGAGTCATGACCATGGAAGCCGGGTTCGCGTTGCATCGCCAAGAGAAAATTGATTAATCCTCCCCGCTTGACCTCCACCCCCTTGGGTTTTCCGGTCGATCCCGAAGTATAGATGACGTAGGCGAGATGTTCCGGCGTTACGGAACAGGCGGGATCGTGTTCAGGGTGCCGGGCGATTGTGGGCCACGCCGTGTCGAGGTACAGGGTCTCGCCTGCAAAAGGCAGGTGTGGCTGCGTTGTCTGGGTAAGAATGATTCGCGCACCGGAGTCGTCGAGCATGAAAGCCAGGCGTTCAACGGGATAATCCGGATCCAGAGGTACATAAGCCCCCCCGGCCTTGAGGGTAGCCAAAAGGGCAACGATCAACAGGGGCGAGCGTTCCAGGGCAATTGCCACGAGGGCATCGGCCCCGACGCCAAGGGCGATCAGGGCATGGGCCAACTGGTTGGCCCGGCTGTTCAGTTCGCCATAGGTGACAAGATTTTCGCCACACACCACCGCCAGGGCGTGTGGATTTTCCCGCGCCCGCATCTCGAACATCTGGTGGACATCCAGGTGTTGTGGCAGGGGCATGTCCGTGGTGTTCCAATCCACCAGCAGCCGGTGTTTCTCGGCAGGAGGGAGGATATCCAGGGTGACAAGGGGTGTTTGGGGTGCTTGTTCCAATGCCGTGACCAGGGCTTCCAAGGCTCCCTGCATCAGGGCACAGACACGGTCGGCGTCAACGCTGCTGTCAATCTGGGCGGTCAGGGTGAATCCTTCGCCCAGATCGTCGATGGCCAGGACGAACGGATAGTTCGTGCGTTCTTCGGATTGCAGGATCTCGACCCCTGCCAGGTCGAGACCGGCCCCGCTTGTCGTGGGGCTGTGCCGATAATTGAGCATGGCCGAAAAAAGCGGTACCGCAGCCGGGAGTGCGCTGCATCGTTGTGCCATGCTGAGCGGGGCATGTTCATGGTGCAGCAGTGCCAGCAGTTGTTGTTGCGTGGCGCGCAGGGCGTCGGAAACAGGGCGGGCATCGCAGGCAATACGCAGCGGCAGGGTATTCATGAACAGGCCCAGTGCCCGCTCGATTCCCTCTCCTCCCTGCATACGACCAAAAAGCACGGTCCCGAAAACCACATTCTCCTGGCCGCAACAATGCGATAAAACCAAGGCCCAGGCCAGATGACACACGGAAGCGGGTGTCGCCCCCAGGCGACGTGCCTGTTGGCGCAGTTGCAACGCCAAAGCCGCCGGCAATGGACGACGCGCTTCCTGACTTTGTGTGCCATCCCCCTGGACATCGACCAGGCCAAAGGGCACGGTTGGCATTTCGACATCGGCCAGCATGGCCCGGAAAAAGGCTTCATCCTTCGCTGCCATTCCCTCCCGACGCGACATGGCCACAAAGTGACGAAAGGGAACAGGTGGGACAAGACCCGCGTTCGTACCCTGCAAACGTGCGGCAATCTCCTCCACCATGACATCCACCGTCGTGTGGTCCATGATCAGGTGGTGTGCCAGAAACAGCAGTAAAACCCGTTCACCGTCATGCGCCTGCAACACCCGCAGCAGGGGTGCCCGGGTGAGATCCATACGGGTGTGACGTGGATGCCAGTACTCCAGCATTTGTGCGGCCACAGGACCGGTGTTCGGGTCAAAATCATGTTTTTCCACCGACAACGTCGCCCGCCGCCAAACCACCTGGACCGGTTCGGATGACAACGAATGGACCACGGCGGTGCGCAGAATGTCATGGGCATCGACGATTGCTTGCAGGGCATGAATGAAGGCCATGCTGCGTTCCAGGGAGTCGAAGGCCAACAACGACGGCAGCAGGTAGGCATCGCCGGTGGTTTGCAGCAGGTGATGGAACAGTATTCCCTCCTGGAGAGGGGCCAGGGGGTAAATTTCCTGGACGTTGC
The DNA here is from genome assembly GCA_015228935.1 of Magnetococcales bacterium. NCBI lineage: Bacteria > Pseudomonadati > Pseudomonadota > Magnetococcia > Magnetococcales > Magnetococcales bacterium. The sequence continues at coordinate 14,636 of JADGCO010000070.1, forward strand.
GTGCCCCCCCGTCAACGGTAGACACGATCCGATCAATTTCAGCCTGCGTCAGGTCAATGAGGGATAACAGATCGGGAGTGATGTGATGCGTGCCGGGAACAATCCGGTTGGCGGGGGTCGTCGTGGAAGTTGAGCCATCTTGACCGATGGCACGGATGCGTTGGGCCAGTTCGGCCACGGTGGGGGCCTCAAAAATCCAGCGCACGGGCAGAACGATCCCCAGGAGATCGCGCAGCCGGGAGGCCATCTGCGTCGCCAGCAGGGAGTGACCGCCCAATTCAAAAAAATTGTCTTGGATACCCAGGGTATCCTGGCGTAAAAGCGTGGCCCAGACACCCACGAGAACCTCCTCAAGGGTATCCCGTGGGGCAACGACGTTCGCCGGGATGGAAACATCCGGAGCAGGCAGGGCACGTCGATCCAGTTTGCCACTGGCGGTAAGCGGCAGCCTGGCAAGAAAGACAAAGGCAGCAGGGATCATGGGGTCGGGCAACGACCCCTTGAGGAAATGGCGCAACTCCCTGATGGTTGGCACATGATGTTCTGGAGTTGTCTCTCTGCGGTCGGGGACCATGTAGGCCACCAGATGGGCATCGCCGGATTCATCCCGGGCGACCACCGCAACTTCCCGCACAGCCGGGTGGGCCAGGAGTGCTGTTTCAATCTCCCCCAATTCAACGCGAAACCCACGAATTTTGACCTGAAAATCAAGGCGACCCAAATAATCGATGGCGCCATCGTCGCGATAACGGGCCAGGTCGCCGGTTTTGTAGAGTTTGGCAGCGGGGTCGCTTGAAAAAGGGTCGGGGATGAATTTTTCGGCGGTCAGTTCCGGACGATTCAGGTAGCCGCTGGCCACACCCACCCCGGCGATGTGCAGCTCCCCTGCCACGCCAACCGGGACCGGGTTCAAACAGGAATCCAGAATATACAGGCGTATGTTGGCGATGGGATAACCGATGGGTATTTGCAGCGGGGATGCTTGGCGTTGACAGGCCCAATGGCTGACATCGACGGCGGCCTCGGTGGGTCCATAAAGGTTGTGCAACGCAACCGTCGGGGGAAACGTGGCAAAAAATTGTTCCTGAAGCTCATGACGCAAAGCCTCTCCGCTGCAAATGACCAGTCTCAGGGAGGCGCACGTCGCTGCGGCTGCTTCTTGCACGAACAGTTGCAACATGGAGGGGACAAAATGGAGCGTGGTGATTCCTTGTCGTTGAATCTCTTCCACCAGATAGGCGTTCTCCCTGTGGCCACCGGGCCTGGCCATGACCAGACGCGCCCCCACCATGAGCGGCCAGAAAAACTCCCACACCGACACATCAAAGCTGTAAGGGGTTTTTTGCAAGACACGGTCCGCGTCCGTCAAATGGAAAGCATCCTGCATCCAGAGCAGCCGGTTGCAAATACCCCGATGATGGTTGATCACCCCTTTGGGGCGACCGGTGGAGCCTGATGTGTAAATCACATAGGCAGCATGGTCAGGGGTGACAGCCGATGTCGGATTGTGCATATCGGGGGATGTGAAAAGACCGGGTTGGTCATCCAGGGTCAGCGTATGCGTCGTACAGTCGAGTGACCGCACCAAAGGCAACAGATGGCTTTGGGTCAGAAGAACCGGTACCTTGGCATCTTCCAACATGAATTGCAGGCGGTCGGCGGGATATTCCGGATCCAGGGGCAGATAGGCCCCGCCCGCCTTGAGAATGGCGTACAGGGCAATGACCATCTCCGGCGAACGCTCCAGGCACACGCCCACGATGTTGCCAGGGGCAATCCCCATGGCCAGGAGGCGGTGGGCCAACTGGTTGGCCTGCCGGTTGAGTTGCCGATAACTCATGGAATATCCTGCAAACACCAGGGCACAGGCATCCGGATTTTGTTCCGCCTGTTCCTCAAACCAGTGGTGCAGACAGCGATGCAGAGGATAATCAACGGAAGTATTGTTCCATTGCTGCAACTGGGACCTCTCCGCATCGGTCAACATGGGAACCAGCCCCACCGGCTGATCGGCCTGTTTCAGCAAATGGGTCAGCAATTGATCAAAATGGCCGGCAAGGTTCCGGATGGTTCGGGGGGAGAACAACGCGCTGTCGTAGCGGAATCTGGCCTCCAACCGTCCATCGGACAACTCCTCCATGGAGAGTTCCAGATCCACCAGGGCACTGATGTTTGCCGTCGGCAGGGGCGAGAGGGTCACTCCGGCCAGGGAAACCTCCTTGAATGGTGCATTTTGCAACACAAACATCACTTGAAAAATGGGGGACACGTTCAGGCTGCGTTCCACCCGCAAATCGTCCAGAAGCTGTTCAAAGGGATAATCCTGGTGATCAAAGCCTGCCAGGGCCGTGGATTTGACCTGCCGGACCAATTGATAAAAATCTATATTTTTCAGCATGAAAATTCGCATTACCAATGTATTTAAAAACAGGCCGATGAGACCTTCTGTCTGACTGTGCGGACGCTGGGCCACCGGTGTTCCAATGACGATATCCCCCTGATGAGTATGGCGATGCAACAACACGGCGTAGGCGGATAACAAGGTCATGAAAAGGGTCACCTTGTTCTCTTGACAAAACCGGTGCAACTGGCGGGTGAAATACTCGGGAAAATAGAGATATTCCACACTGCCCTCATGGGTGCGCACAGGCGGACGGGAATAATCCAGGGGGAGTTCCAGAAGGGCCGGAATACCATTCAGGTGTTCCTTCCAGTATTCCCTCTTTTGTTCCAGGGAGCCTCCTGTAAACTTTTGTCTTTCCCAGCAGGCATAATCGGCGTACTGGATGGGCAGCGGGGGCAGGGGAGTGGGTTTCCCCTGCACGAAAGCATCGTAGAGCCGGGAGAGTTCATCGACCAGAATACCGATGGACCAACCGTCGGCGATGATGTGGTGCATGGTCAGGAGAAAAACATGTTCCTCGGGATGCAGTCTCAGCAACATCGCCCGCAACAACGTTGCCCCAGAGGCAAGATCAAAAGGCAAGGCCGCTTGTTGACGGGTGGTCTCTGTCACGATGGTGGATTGTTCTTGCGGGGTAGCCCCCTGGAGATCAAGAATTGGCATGTCCAGGGTGACGTTCGGCCGGAAGCGTTGCACGGGTTGATCGTCCCGGGTGAGAAAGGCGGTACGGAGTGCCTCGTGACGGTGAACGATTTCGTTCAGGGCCATGGTCAAGGCAGAGACGTGCAACGTTCCCTGTACCCGTATCACAAAAGGAGGAAGGTTGTAGGTGTGGCTCCTGCCGTTTTCCAGTTGGTCCAGAAACCACATCCGTTGTTGGGCAAAGGAGAGGGGCAGATCCTTGTCCCGGGGCTGGATGGGAATGGGTTCCTCTCCCGTCTGGGAGGATGTGGCGGATTGTTCGAGCAAGGCAATAATTTCTGCCTTGGCAGTGGCCAACTGGTGCAAGCGTGAGGGCGTCATCACACCTTTGGGGGCAGTGTAGCGTACATGACCCTGATCGACGGTCAACATCACGCCCAGTTTCTGCAAGGATTGCAACAGTGCCTGACCTTCGGTCATCCCAATCTCCTTTTGGCAATATCCCCCCCAAAAAAAATATTCTGCTGCCTTCTTTTCCTGCCAACCATTCGACACTTCCGGATCACCCGAACCCAACGGCCACTCTTTCCCGGCCCGGGATGGTACCACCAGGGGTCCGGAAGGAAAAGAGCGACACTGCCGTGATTTTCATCATTATTTTGAAATTTTCAGAATTTTTGGAAAGCATTCCAGAAAAAAATGTGTATAATGGCCGGATTTACATCTTCCCTTGATCCGGGAAACAAACAGCCTCATGAAAAGTCCGCTTCAGGTTCTCATCATCGACGACAATGCTGTTGACAGCACGTTGTTGCGGGTGTTTTTGCGTAAACTGGCCCGTTGGCACGTCACAACAGTCGTGCGCCAGAATGGGGAAGATGCCATGACCTGGCTCAAGGATAACGAGCCTGACCTCATTTTCGTCGATTATCGTCTCGAAGGGGAAACCGGGACGGAATTGATTCAACAAATCAAGGCTGCCGGTTGTCCAGCCGGCTTTATCCTGTTTACGGGTCACGAGGGCGAGGAGGCGATTCTGGAAGCCTGGCGGGCCGGGGCAGATGATTATATCCACAAGTCTGAATTGAGTCTGGAAACCCTCAGCCGCTCCATCTATCACACCCTGCACAAGGTTTCCGCCTCCCGTGCCCTTCAGGAGGCTCTCGACTCCCTGCGACGTACCAAAAAGGATCTGGAATTCCGGGTTCTGGAACGAACTGCCCAACTGTCGGAAGCTCATGAGCAGTTGGATACCATCACCTCGGCGGCCCACGATGCCATCGTCATGCTCGATCCCGGCAACCGCATCATTTTTTGGAATCCGGCGGCAGAACGCATTTTTGGCTATTCACCGGCTGAAATTCTGGGTCAGGATTTTCATACGCTTCTGGCTCAGGGTGAGCTGTGGGGCACGCTCCTGGAAGATATTGGCCGCATCTGCCGCGAGGGGAGCGATACCGGCCATCGTCTGGTCGCCGAAGCCATGGTTCGCCACCAGAATGGACAAAACTTTGTCATGGAAGGATCCTTTACCGCCATCCTGATGAAAGGTGCCTGGTATGTTGTCGGAATCCTGCGCGATATCACCCAGCAAAAGGAGGACCTGGCCACCCTGAAACGGGCCAAGGAAGAAGCCGAACAGGCAACCCGTCTGAAAGACAGGTTTGTTTCCCTGGTGGCACACGATCTGCGGGGGCCTTTCACCACCATCCTGGGCTTTTTGGAGTTGTTGGAAAATGATGTAAAAAATCCGTTGAGTTCCAAGCAAAAATCCTTCCTGGCCTGGGTGGTGGAAAGCAGCAAAAAAATGCTGCGCATGATTGATGAGCTTCTCAACATCAGCCGCCTGAAAACGGGCAAGATTACACCGGATCGCCGCTTTTTCGACGCCCGGTTTGCCGGGGAGAGAGCCTTGGAAAACCTGCAACCGCAGGCCATGGCCAAAAAAATTCTGCTCGCCAATCACATACCGGAAAACTACCGGGTCTATGCCGATCCCAACCTTTTTGGCGAGGTGTTGCACAATCTGATTTCCAATGCTGTCAAATTTTCCCGTCCCGGGGATCAGATCACGCTCAAGGCACCCCAGGGAGAACTCTCCTCTGTGGCCGTTGAGGATACCGGGGTGGGCATTCCCGCCAGCCGTTTGGTCAATCTGTTCAAACTGGAAGAAAAAACTTCAACCACGGGCACGGCTGGAGAACACGGGACCGGTTTTGGATTGCCGTTTGCCGACGAAATCATGCGTGCCCATGGCGGTTCCATACGGGTTGTCTCCGAGGAGAACAAGGGCAGTACTTTTTCCGTCCACCTGCCTACCGTGACGCCCAGACTCCTGGTGGTGGATGATGACCCTGACTTCCGCAAGCTTTTACTGACCTTTCTTGAAAGGATCGGGGTATCCAGCACCGAATCTTCCACGGCCAGGGATGCCATTCACAAAATCAGCCAGTACCCGTTTCACCTGGTGATTTGCGATGTCAACATGCCGGAAATGGGTGGTTTCGAAGTGCTGTCACATGTGCGCAGCAACCCCAAGACCAAAACCCTGCCCGTCATCCTCATCACCGGCGACAATTCCATGGAATCGCGGGAAAAAGCCTTCCGCATGGGGGCCGACGATTTTATCAACAAACCCATTGCCGCCAACGAATTCCTGCCCCGGGTCCGCCATTTTGTCGGTTGAGCCGGACCAGAAGTTCGCCATTTGCACTCTCGCCGCCTGCGACAGGCAAGGATGGGTTCCCTGCTAACAGAAACGGCCACCTTATTGGTGGCCGTAAGTCTTTGTTTTATTGGAGCCGCCTCTCGGAATCGAACCGAGGACCTGCTCATTACGAGTGAGCTGCTCTACCCCTGAGCTAAGGCGGCACGACGCTGGACATCCTAAGCCCCAGCCTCATTCTGGTCAAGTGTTGCTTCAGCGACCATTTGAGTGTGACTTGATCTGCGGCAAGAAAACAGGCAAACTGAGAGGGTGGAGAAGAGGCAACCATCAATCCCTTGGTGAACGGTTTCAATGAGTCAAATCACGCGCAGACCCACACCGGATAATCCCGAAGAACCCTCGATCAATCCGATTGGCATGATCGAGGAGTACGTCATTGACCAGGATTGGCATGCGGACCGGGTTGATGAGTTTGAACTCTGGACCGAAATTCCGACGCAATGGGGCAATTTTCGGCTTTGGACCACCTACCACGAAAATACGGGATTCCTCCAGTTCAACTGCTATCTGACCCTGAAGGTACCTTCCCGACTCTGGGGCCGCACTGCCGAAACCATGACCCTCATCAACGAACGCATCTGGATCGGCCATTTTGAAATCTGGAACGAAGAGATGACGCCGGTCCTCCGGGTCGTCCTGCCCATGCGGGGAGCCCCCCTGACCGAAGAACAGATTGAAGATATCATGGTCTCCATCTACCAGGATTCCGAGCGGTTTTTCCCGGCTTTGCAGTGGGTCATCTGGGGTGGCAAAAAACCCGAAGAGGCCGTGGCCACGGCCATGATCGAAACCGAGGGCGAAGCATGACCCCGAGCCGTTTTTTTGCTGTGAATAGGGGAAATGTTCCTGGCAAAGTGTCCATCCGTTTGTTCTGCAAAGGGATTTATTTGTCTCCTGAAAAAGGGTTGACGATCCCGGCGAATCAGACTAACGTGGCTTCCGCATTGGGCGGTTAGCTCAGGGGGAGAGCACTACCTTGACACGGTAGGGGTCAGAGGTTCAAATCCTCTACCGCCCACCATGAAAATCAAACAGTTACGGCCACTCGCAAGGTGGCCGTTTTCGTTCCAGTACCCACATAGTACCCACTTGGAAGAAATTCAGGGGAAACGTGCGGCAACATCGGTGCCCGCTGCCTGGGGTCTTCCCGGACAGGTTCCTGCCAGAGGGAAATCCCACCATCCCATGCCTGTTCCTTTGTCCGCGTTTCAAACGCGAGCAAGTCACGCGACCAGAAAGACGCCAGGAACAAAAAGGGCCAGATCGCTCCGGCCC
>JADGCO010000071.1 GCA_015228935.1 Magnetococcales bacterium
TCCGATACAGAAGGTCTCTGCATATCTTTGACAAATCTTAAATCGACCCGCACAATATTAAATCGATTCACTCCTTTTTGATATCCCCAGTGAATAATATCGATCAGGTCTTGTATCTTATCCTTAAAAAGAATCGGTTGCAAAACAACTTTTGGAGCGAGGTAACCTTGTTGATTTCGGAGTGCGAGAAGACGTTCAATAGATTGAAGCCCCGTTTGATTATCATGGCCCGTCTCCTGATAGCCATGAATACTTTCAATAGAGAATGAAATGCTGTCGAGACCAGAGACAAGAATGCGTTCAATAATACCAGGCTTACCCAACATAAGTGAATTTGTAGTCAATTGAACTTTATACCCCTTCATTTTACAGTATTCTACAGCATCAAAAAAACGCGGATGAAGCAAAGATTCCCCCATGCCTGCCAAAGATATTTGCTCGGCACCTTCGAGTTTATCAACAATACAGGTAAAATCTTTCCATGTCATATGACGACGATCAACATCAATATAATTTCTTATGCACATACGACATGACAGATTACATGCGTTCGTTAATGATATTTGAATAAATCTCGGAAATTTTTCAGGAATGTGAAGAACTTTCCGTAATAAAATTGGTGCAAGTTCAATTTTTTTTGGAATATACATGATATACTAAGATTACGATTCTCGTGTTGTGTTATGCAAAAAAAAGCTTTTTATTACGCCGGATATGTAATCAAGGTCTTTTTCATTTAAACAGGGGTGGGCTGGAATATAACACACTTTACCGTCTAATTTTTCTGCATTGGGATAATGACCTCTGGCAAAAATTGCAAAGCGCTCCATCTGTGTGACATCTTGTGCTGATTCATCCTGGGCGTCAACATTGTGCTGAAGTAAATAGCGTTGCAACTCCCGGCAACGTTCAGTCCAAACGGCAAAGTGGACACAGACATGCTGCCTGTCAGTCGGATCAGGAGGCAATAGCAAATCTCCCACCCCTGCCAATTCACGTCGCAGATGGCACAGGATGGCGTGACGCTTATGGTTTGATTGATGGATTGTCTCAATCTGACGAAACCCCATGGCGGCTTGAATGTTAAACATATGCCGCTGGAACAGGTAAGGAACTTCTTGGTAGACGGGCTTTTTGACCCGAAACCAACCATCCAAAAAGGCATCGCCTTGTAGAACAAACCGCTTGACCAATGGAAACAAGGTCCATCGGTGAATCATAGGGTCATTAAGAAATTTCAGCAAGGATCCTTTCAAGACCGCTTGGAACAGATCCTTGATGGGTATGGCATGAAACTTTTCCTGCAATTGACGCAGACGTTTGATAAATTCGGGATCATTGGCAGTGACCATACCGCCGCCAAAACCATAAAAAGATTTTCCGTAGCCAAAACTGAAAGCGCCTATGTCAGCAGACCCGACGTGGGCGTTGCCATAGGTGGCACCACAAGCTCTGGCGCAATCTTCAATGATGCGTAAATGGTGTTTTTGAGCGATTTCCTGTAATTGGTGCATGTCCACAGGCAGGCCATTCAGGTGAACAGGCAGGATGACCCGTGTTCTGGGCGTGATAACGGCTTCAATCTGGGCCATGTCCATATTGGCGGATGCCAACGATACGTCAACAAATACCGGCTTGAGCCCAGCCAGCAGGACGACCGCCGGGTCTACCCAGAAAGTGAATGCCGGCAGGATAACTTCGTCACCGGGTTCCAGATCAAGTGCTTTCAAAGAATGAAACAGGGCGCTGCGACAATTGGGAAAGGCCACAGCATCCCTGACCCCGATCATCTTGGCAAAAGAGCTTTCAAATTCAGGGACCAAAGAGCGCCCCGCTGCCCGGGATGGCCATAACAAACGGAACAAGGCTTCAATTGTTTCAACCGTTGTCAGGTCCACCCAGACTCTGGGATAGGCTTTCCACATGAATCACCATTTTTCTGGCCGGCAAATCATTTCATAGACCACAAACTGTCCGTGCAGCCTTGGCAACGGCTTGCCGCCAATCCCCAATCGTGTAACCGAGTTCCTCTTGGGCGCGGCGGGAGGAATAGTAAATATCCCGGGAGATCATTTCCGCAGCCTCATAGGTCAAAGGCGGGTTGCGCCCCAAAAGGGTGAAAGCGGTTTCCACGCTCCATCCCAGCAAGGGTAAAAGCGTCGCAGGCAGGCGAAAGGGGGGGGACCTGCCTTTTGTGGCAATGGCAATTTCCCGGAAATAATCCGGGTAGGGGACATTTTCCCCTCCCAGAATATAGCGTCTTCCAGTAGCGCCTTTTTCGGCGCACAGCCAAAGACCTGGAATGAGATCATCAATATCGGTCAAACAAACCCCGCCCGGAGGGTAAACAAGCATTTTTCCGGCAGCAATTGCCAGGAAATTGTTTTTTTGCCCAGCTTTCATGGCAAAGCCACCCACCACGTTACCAGGACAGGCGATGACCGCATCCAGACCTTGAGTACACTCATGCAACACAGCCTGTTCACCTTGATGTTTCGTCAAGGCATAATGATCCGCTTCCATGTTGAATGGAGCAGATTCGTCCGAAACCTGACCGGGTTTGGGTCGTCCGACTGCCGCAATGGAGCTGACATGAACCAAGCGGATGCCAGCGCGACGTACCAGACGGGCCACACGTTCGGCCCCCTCAACATTGACGGCGATCCTCTGTCTGGCATGGTCTTTGGCGTTGGAACCGCATCCGGCCAGATTAAAGACCAGATCACATCCAGCCAGGGCATCGACGAGCCTGGTTTCGTCTTTCAGTTCACCAGCGATTCGTTCGATATCCAGGCCTGACAAGTGTGTCAAAGACGATCCTGGTCGATGAAAAACGCGGACCTTTATCCCGGATTTATTGACCAGCCAATGGACCAGGTTGGCTCCGATAAAGCCGTTGCCGCCAAAAACAAGTACCTGCATGGCGCTTTATCCTTCAAAAAATTGTACTCAGGACATATATATACTTGATGCCGTCAGCCATGATCGGGTCAGCCTCTCCCCATTCCACCTTTACATACTGGCATTTTTTCCGTAGAGTGGCAAGGTGCCTCGGCAGGGTGTCTCCAGGGCGATTGCATGTGAACGCTGGTGCCTTCTCATACAGCTATTTTGTTTTTTTTCAGGCTATTGAGCGACTTTCGGGTTTGTCTGGGTGGGCTTGCGGTTGCAATTTTTTAATTCCTTTCAGACTTGTTTTCTTTCTGACAATTGGGCGTGTTCATGAAAAAATGGCAAATTGTTGCACGGAATTTGCGTGCTTGGCAAAATTACCGTGCTGGCAATGCGTGTCCCGACAATTTACCTTCCTATTTTTGGATCGAGCCGACCAACCATTGCAATCTGCATTGTATCATGTGCCCAAATGGTACAGATCAGATTCACTTTCCCAAAGGGTGCATGCCCCTGACGCTTTTCAAGGAGATCGTGCGTCAAATCAAGCCTTTTACCTCTTCGGTCACTCTGGCTGTCGGTGGAGAATCTCTCTACAATAAAGAATTCTTTGATATGGTCCGCCATGCCCGCATGGAAGGCATCAAGGTTTTGTTGAATACCAATGCAACCATGCTGGATGCCAAACGGGCACAGCAATTGTTGGAGTCTGGTCTGTCACATGTCAGTTTTGCTTTTGATGGTTTCAATAAAATTCAGTATGAAAAAGCACGGGTGGGAGCCGATTTTGAAAAAACTCTCAATAATATAATCCATTTTTTAGAGCTGAAAAAATCACATGCCAAATCGGACCCCTATACGGTCCTCTCCATGCTGATGCTGGACATGACCCTTGCGACTCCTCAGGAACAGAACCAATTTCTTTCCCGATTCGAGGGTTTGATCGATGAGGTTCGCCTGCGGGAAGTGGCCACCTGGGGTCCGGTTTTCAAGGAGACCGACCAGTTTTCCTTTCGAAAAAACGTCCAACTCTATCCGCCCTGTTCACGTCTCTGGAGTACAGCCGTCGTGGCCTGGAACGGCGATCTCCTGCCTTGTATCTACGATGTGAATCATGACTATGTTCTGGGCAATATTCAGAAAGAAAATTTTGTCGATATCTGGAATGGCCCCGGAATGGTGGCGCTGAGAAAATCCATGCTGGATGGAACCTTCCGTACTCTGTTGCCATTGTGTGAACATTGTATCGTGTTGGGTTCTCCACCCTTGCTGGGTTTGCCGTCCGGCATTCGTTTGACCCTGGCTGATGCCTTGACGAATCTTTGGGGATATCGCATTGAAAAAATGGCCATTCGTTTGGCCAATTTGTTAAGCAGGCGGGGTTTTTCCGCCAGAACGATCAACTGAGAGGCTATCTATTAACTTGTTAATTTCAAAAGAAAAATTAATAAAAGCATCTCCTCTCCTGCTGGTCAGTCTGACAGGAAATCTGTTTGTCATTCTGATCTTGTGGACTCCCCTGACCGGGTTGCTCGTGCAACCCCTGATCGTGAACGAACCCTTGCAAAAAAGTGAGGTCGCCGTGATTTTTGCGTCGGGTTGGGTGAACGAGACGACCATGGATTATGATGCACTCCTCAGAATGCAACAGGGGGTTGAACTGTATCGACAGGGATGGGTTCGGAAGATTGTCTGTCTTGGTGGAACCACTCTGCCGCATCGTGACAGCCGTGAAAAAGTGGCTGAAGTCATGGCGAAAATTATTGTTTCCTGGGGGGTCCCACCCGAAAATGTCCTGGCCCATGCCGAGGCGACCAATACCTACGATGATCTGCGATCCATGTTCACTCTCCTGCGTCACCAGATCGATTTCAATCGCACCATTTATGTTTCCTCAGCCTACCATACAGCGCGGATTCGTTGGTTCCTGAATTCCATGGGTATCAACGGAATTGTGGTACATGCGTATCCTGTAGAGAAAGAACCTTTGCATTTTGGGCAACGAATGTTTTATTTTCGAAGTATCGCCCGCGAATATCTTGCTCATGTCTATTATCGTCTCATGCCGACCTCGCCAGTGGCCATTTGGAAATAATGGGGGAGGGAGCCGGAATTGGTTAAAAATCCCGGGCAATGATTTTGGATCCTTCCTGGTCAATGCGAAAGGGCAAGGAACGAAACGGCAAGTGACGGGCCAGCGCGTCGTGATCGTTGGCATAGAGCAACAAAAATCCCCCTGACCCAGCCCCCAGAAGCTTGCCCCCCGTTGCCCCATGGCGCATGGCCAACTCCAGGCAAGCCTGAACCTGATCATTGCTGATACCCGAGGCCATGCCCTGTTTGTATTCCCACCCCTGGCGCAAAATTTCTCCCAGTTGGTCAACCTGCCAATCATGAAAACATGCCCGCAGGCGATCCGCCAGGAGGGTCATGTTGTCCATGCGGGCCATTTTGTCGGGAATTTTCAGGTTGGCGCGTTGTTCGGCCAGAATGGTTCCGGCGGCTCGGTCGTTACCGATGTAATACAAACGCAATTTTTCTTCCAGGAGCCGTCTGCCCGCCTGGTCCAGGGAAATCGGGGCCACATGAACCGATTCATCGGCGACGAAGCGGATGTAGTTGAGACCGCCAAAGGCGGAGGCATATTGATCCTGTTTGCCAATCGGCTCCTTGAGAATATCAATCTCGATTGCACAGGCCTCGCTGGCCAACCGCTCCGGGGTGACAGTCTCTCTCTGCATGGCATAAAGGGCGTGGAGCAGACCCACCGTGAATGCACTGGAAGATCCCAATCCGGTACCGGCGGGGACGTCGGAAAAGGAGGCAATTTCAACTCCAGTGCCCAGTTTGACCTTGCGCAAGGCCTCCCGGACCAGGGGATGACGAATTTCATCAATTGAATCCACATCTTCGGTCTTTGAATATTTGATGCGGATTTTGTCGTGAAAATAGGGGTGGACCACGATATACATGTAACTTTGGATGGCGGCGCTGACCACAGCGCCATGGGAACGGACTGCATAATAGTCGCGCATGTCGCTGCCACCACCGGCCAGACTGACTCGAAATGGGGTTCTGGTAATGACCAAGCGGGTCGCTCTCCCTGTGATTGGTATGAAGATCCGGACCGGATGAACAAATACTTGAAACGGGTTGCAGGCGCAAAGGATGAAGCCGCTTTTCTACTATCAAGGGCCGGCGGAACAATGAGTGATGCCATGGGTGGGTTGGTGTGCAGGTCATGACGGAGAGCAGGGAGCAGGAAAGTTGCCAGCGCTGGGATCGACACTGGCAGGCAACCGGACGCATTCCAGGTGTCTCCCGTATGGGGCGACTCATGTTTCATGCCAAGGAAGAGGGGTTGCGTCGCGTCATGGCTCCTCTCAGGGAAGATGTGAAGACAATCCTGGAAGTCGGATGCGGGCCGGGTCACATCATGGCCATGTATCAACGCCTGGGCTTTGCTCCAATGGGAATTGATATTTCCCCGACTGCCGTGGCCATTTGTCAGGAACGAGGATTGGCTGCCGTGGAAAGGGACGTCATGGAAGAGCCAGGTCGTTATGATCTGGTTTCCAGCGACGGCATGCTGGAACATTTTCTCCATTTTGAACCCATGGCCGTGCGCATGATGCATCTGAGCCGCCGATATGTTCTTTTGATCCAACCCAACCATGGCTCCTTCTGGGGCAGGGTTTTGCCTTGTCTGGCCGAACTCATCAAGGGAGAGGACAATATTCTGGAATACAATTATCGCATGATTGACTTTATTGAGGTATTCCGCCGCCATGGCTTTGATGTTGTGGAAAACCGGCCTGTTTTTGGGGATGTTTTCCGTATCTTGTTGTTTCAAAGTCAAAAAATGTCTGAACATGTTCTGTGATGAATATCCTGTTTTTGAATCCGCCATTCATGCCGGGATTTTCCCGGGCGTCCCGCAGCCCAGCGGTCACCAAGGGGGGAACGCTCTATTTTCCCATTTGGCTGGCCTATGCCACCGGCATGGCCGAACAGGCCGGTCACCAGGTGCGGCTCGTGGATTGCGCAGCGGCTCGTCTTGATCTACCCAATCTCTTTATTGCCCTGGGTACGTGGCGGCCCGGTCTTGTGGTGATCGATACCAGCACCCCCAGCATTGTCAACGATGCCCAGGTGGCCGCTGATATCAAAAAACAATTTCCGGAAACATTCACCCTGCTGGTCGGTTCTCACCCGTCGGCCCTGCCGCAGGAGAGCATTGCCCTGCATGCAGCCGTCGATGGTGCCGCCCTGGGCGAATATGATGCCACCGTGGTGGATCTGGCCCAGGCATTGGATCAGGGTCTCCCTTTGCAGGGTGTCCCAGGGTTGGCTTACCGCATGCACGACACCATCCTCTGCAATCCCCGGCGTCCCATGCTGGAAAATCTGGATGCCCTGCCTTTTGTGGCAGAGGTCTATGCCAAACATTTGCGGATTGAGGATTATTTTTTTGCGGCGGCCAACTATCCCATGGTGCAGATCATGACGGGTCGCGGCTGCCCCCATCGCTGCTTTTTTTGCGTCTATCCCCAGACGTTCCATTCACGACGCTATCGGGTGCGTTCTGCCGCCAATGTGGTGGACGAGTTTGCCTTTATTCGGGATCACCTGCCACAAGTGCGGGAGATCGGCATCGAGGATGATTGTTTCACCGCCAGCCCCAGCCATGTCCGGCAAATTTGCGAAGAGTTATTGGCCCGCCAAATTCACATGAAATGGTATTGCAATGTGCGGGGTGACGTGTCTGCCGATCTGCTGCACCTCATGCGACGGGCTGGTTGCCGTCTCGTGACCGTCGGCTTTGAAAGTGGGGATCAAAAAATTCTGGATGGCATGGGCAAACATGCTAAATTGGAAAAGTATCAAAAATTTGTGCGTGATGCCAGGCAGGCCGGATTGCTCGTGCATGGGTGCATGATGGTGGGCAATCCGGGCGATACCAGAGCCACCGTGGCCACCAGCTACCAATTTGCCGTCCAGGCCAACTGTGACAGCATGCAATTTTATCCCTTGTTTGTTTATCCGGGAACCGAAGCCTACGCCTGGGCCGCCCAGAATGGCTATCTGAAAACCACCGATTTTACGCGCTGGTTGACCCCGGACGGCCAGCACAACTGCGTCCTGGACACGCCGGAGTTGTCAGCGAAAGAAATGGTTGCCATATGTGATTATTATTTAAAAAAATACCATCTGCGCCCCCGGTATCTTGTCATGAAATTGTGGCAGGCGTTGTGCCATCCGGCGGAAGGGTATCGCTCCCTGCTCTCTGCGAAGACGTTTTTCGGGAGATTGTTCAACCGTCAAGACGGGAATGTGTGCGGTGATTGAAATTTCCATCGTGGTGATCTGTTTTAATGAGGTCAATAATATTCGCCGTTGCCTGGAATCCCTGCTGGCACAGAATTATCCGGTTGCTTGTTGCGAGATTGTGGTGGTGGATGGTGGATCCCGGGATGGGACGCCGGAAGTCGTGGCGGAATTGGCGCAACGTCATGACCATGTGCGACTGGTGACGGAGTTGCGAAAAGGGGCGGCGGTGGCCCGCAATACCGGTATGGAAACGGCGCGTTTTCCTTGCGTTGCCTTCATCGATGCCGATTGTGAAGCGGTTCCGGATTGGCTGCTGCGGCTGGCAACGTATTTTCAGCAGTATCGTGCCAGGGATGCCGCTGTGGTGGCCGTGGGTGGGGGCAACATTCCCCCGCCGGATGCCGCCGATTTTGTCCAGGCCATCAGCATTGCCATGGATACATTCGTGGGAAGTTTCAATAGTGCCCAGGGACGCCTGTTCCAGGAACCCCGGGATGTTCCCAGTCTGGCCACGCTCAATGTGTTGTATGACAAGCGGGCGCTTGTTGCCATCGGTGGGTTTGATGTGACCCTGGGCAGTGATGCCGAAGATGCCGATATCAACCATCGCCTGGGGCGTGCCGGGCACCGCATGATCTATGTTCCCAATCTGTCCGTGTACCACAAATTGCGGGCCACGCCGTTACGCTGGAGTCGGAACATGTTTCGTTACGGACGGGGCAGGGCGCGCCTTCTCAAGCGGCATCCGGAGATGTGGCGTGTGGCCTATCTGTTGCCTCTGCTGTTTTTGGGTGGCATGTCCACGTTGCTTTTGGCACCCTTGTTTCCCGTTTTCTGGCTGGTGGCCCTCTATTTTCCTGTGCTGTTCATTCTGTCCGGGGTACTCTGCCGACGACACAGACGTTTTGATTTATGGGTTCATGTGTTTGTGGTCTTTCTGGTCCAGCATTTTGGTTATGCCTTGGGGGAGGTGGCCGGATTGTTGAATCCGGAGTAAATCGACAAGACACGATAATTGGATAAAGACCAAAAACGCCTGAAAAACGGATCAGCAGAATCATCACAAGGGTTCAAACGCCATGTGGTATGATTTCATTGCACAATTTTCCAGGGAAAAACCGGACCATCCGGCCATCATCGACAAGATCACGCAGACGACCTACACCTATCGGAGCATGGCATCGGTGATCCGGCAGTGGGGAAATTTTCTGCATGCCCGGGGGATTGGTCAGGGGGATCGGGTGGTGTTGCTGGCACCGGCCTGCATGGAGCATATCCTGCTGTTTTTTGCCTGTGCCAAGGTTGGGGCCATTCTGGTGCCGCTCAATCACCGCCTGCCTCCGGTGGAACTGGCGGGTATTCTGGAATTGGTTGAACCACAATTGTTTCTGGGTGCCGTGGATCCTCCCGCCGGCCAGAAATTTCCATATTTTCACTTCTCTTCCCTGGATTGGAACGCATCCTGGCCGGAGGCCCCGGACCATGAGGTTGCCGATGCCGATCCCATGTTGATGTTGTTCACCTCCGGCTCGACGGGCATGCCCAAGGGGGTGCTGTTTCATGCCACCATGATCATGGCCAACATGCACGGGACGGTTGACTCAGGGGTCTTGGAAGCCAGCGATGTCAGCATTGTCAATACCCCGTTTTTCCACACCGGGGCATATCACGTTTTTCTGCTGCCGCTGCTTTCCATGGGTGGGACGTTGTTGTTGTTTGATCGTTTTGATCCGGGTGGTGTTCTTCAGGCCATTCGGGAGGAGGGGATCACCATTTTCTGGGCAGTACCGACCATGTTTCAGGCCATCCACGATCATTCGGATTTTGTCTGGACTGATTTTTCGCGCATTCGTTGTTTGTTGTCGGGAGGTGCCCCTCTGAGTGTTGCCCTGATCAAGGCTTATCATGCCCGGGGTGTGCCTTTCAAGCAGGGATTCGGCCTGACTGAAGTGGGGCCGAACTGCTTTTTGCTGGATACGGAAGCGTGTTGGCAACGACCTGATTCCATTGGCAAGCCCATGCGCCATTCCCAGGTCATGGTGGTGGATGACCAGGGCCATCCGGTGGGACCGGATCAGCCCGGCGAACTGCTTATTGCCGGACCGCATTTGTGCAAAGGTTATTGGCGCAATGATGATTTATTCCGTGCTTCCTTGCTGGACGGTTATTTTCGTACCGGGGATCTGGTCCGTTACGACCAGGAAGGTTTCTTTTTTGTCGTGGGGCGCAAAAAAGAGATGTACATTTCCGGCGGCGAAAATGTCTATCCAGGTGAAGTGGAAAAACATATTCTGACCCATCCCGATATTTCACAGGCCGTTGTGGTGGCGGTTTCCGATGCCAAATGGACCGAAGTCGGTTTTCTCTTTATTGTGGCCAGACGGGACATGTCATTGGATGAACTGCGCCATCATCTGGACCAGCGGTTGGTGCGGTTCAAGCACCCCCATCACATGCGCCGGTTGGAGGCACTGCCTCTGTTGGCCAATGGCAAAATCAATCGGGTGGGGTTGCGGGAGATGGCGCGTCAAGAGATTTGTGCCTGACTGGTCGAGCATTTCTGATCCATCCGGTCCATTACTCTGTCAAGTTGGACTCTTTGGCAAATCCCCGATATTTTTCCTGGGCCAAGTTTTGGGCTTGGCGGCGGTGATAATCGATTTCGGCAAAATTGTTGGTGACCACCGCACAGACCATGGGGTCGATTTTTTCCTTGGCCACCAGGGAAGCAAGAATTTCCTGAACCTGGGATTGCGACATTCCTGGTCGATAGGGTCGATCCTCGGTCAAGGCGGTGAAGATATCGGCGATGCTCATGATGCGCGCTCCCAACACCAGATTCCTGCCAGGAATTCGGAAAGGGTAGCCTTTGCCGTCGATGGTTTCGTGATGGAATGATGCCCACTCGTTGATGGTGGCCAGCTCCTTGATGGGACGCAGGGAATGGTATGTGACATAGGTGTGAATCTGCATGATTCCCATCTCTTCCGGGGTCAAGGGACCGGTTTTGTAGAGAATCTCGGTGGGGACGGCGAGTTTGCCCAGATCATGGAGAAAGCCGGCAATTCGCATCATGGTTTGTTCGCGGTGGGACATGCCCACCCGACGGGCGATGTGTTCCGCAGTGATGGCAACACCCTGGGAGTGGGTGGCGGTAAAACGGCAACGAAAGTCGATGATCGTGGCAATGAAACGGGACAGTTCTTCCAGTTCGGTCAGAGAGATTCTAAGCGTGCCGGCATTGGTATTGCTTTTTAAAATTTCACTTAAATTCTGGTTGAACAGATCGAACCAGAAAGCGGGTGGGGCACAAATTTCTTCGAATGCGGCGACGACATCCGGATGGAGAATTCTGCCCGCACGCTGGCGAATTTTTTCCCGGATGGTGTTGGTTTGGGCCAAGGCTGGAACCTTGTTGTCAATTTGCACGGCGACCCGGTCGGCAACGTGGAGAATATGACATCCCATGGGGGTGGGTTCGCCATGGGTTTCCGCGCCGGAGCCATGGTTCCAGGCAATGTGGTGATGTCGGACCAGGGTGGCCAGGTTGGCGAACAGACGAAACTCGCGCAGCATGTTGTAGCCGGTTTCGGCATGGTTGGAGTCCCGTGAATCCATGTCCAATTGGGCAATGAAGGTTTTTTCACGCAGGGTCAACGCCCCGCAATCATGCAGGAGACCGGCATAAACCAGATTATTTGTTTCTTGTGGGGAAAAATTCATGGCCGACGCGATGCGTTCGGCGATATGGGCAACTTTGCGATGATGGTCTGACAAGTGAGGATCGACAAGGTCCAGGGTGTTGCCGACCGTGTCCAGAATATCAAAAAATTGAATGTTCAAGAATGGTTTCCTTCGTCAACAAGGTTCAAAATTTCCTGGTTTCTCTTGAATTTTCTTTAAGTATTCAGGCACACTCCATCGTTGACATTTTGTGACATGTCTTGACATTTGTAAAGTATGAAATTGACTGGTCTGAATTAAGCATGGAGGTGTATTTGTTCTCATCTGTCTTGTTAATAACTTTATATATAATAAAAAGGATGTCATTATGGCGGAGATTCATAATAATGGCAATTGACATGGTGTCCGGGTATATTTAGTATGACCCGGAAGGAGCGTGCAAGCCAAACAAGGTTGATTTGACCATGGTGCAGTTATTCTGTATGATCAAGCGACCAATCTGGAAAGGAAAATGAAATGAAACAGATGATTGCTATTGCAGGTACCGTCATGCTTGTGGGTTGTGCCTCCATTGTTTCTGGAACCTTGCAACCCGTTTCAGTCAACACCGGCAAGGTGAACGGTGCCATATGCGAACTGACTGATAAAAAAGGAGGAAAATGGTATATTTCCGGGACTCCGGGAACTGTGACCGTGCAGAAAGGGGATGGCCCCATGGATGTCACATGTCGCAAGGAAGGATATACAACAGGGCATTTGACGGTAGAGGAGGTCTTGGCCGAAGCGACAATAGGAAATATTTTCCTGGGTGGTGGCGTTGGAATTTTGGTCGATATGGCTTCCGGAGCGGCACAACAATATCCCGGTGAGATTGTCGTATGGATGGAACCAGGCATGTTTACCTCCTCTGCCATGGAAGCAGAATGGACTCGAGCCAGGCTGGAACACCAACGCAAGGTTGAGGAAGATAAAAAGAGACAGGAATATCTCAACAAGAAAAAAGCAAAGAGCTTTTCAACCAAATGAGTGTGATGTGCTGGTGCCCGTGCAGATTCCCCGGGGAGACAAAAACCTTGTTTTCAGGCCTGGATCAGGAGGCAGGGGGGATTTTGTTGTGGTATGGCTCAGGAGTTCCTGACAGACATGAAAGAGATCGTGTGGCTGATTTTACTTCGCTGAACCTGATTCAACCCATTCAACGTGCCTTGCAGCAAGCCGGTTACCAAACCCTCACTCCCGTACAAAAAACAGGCGACCTTGATTATAATTATTGTATTTAATTAACAGATATTAATAATTAAAGGGGTTGACAGTCTGCTTGGACAATCATACAATCCGTTCCGAAAAGGGAGCGGAATTGTAAACTCAGTCAAAACATGGCCCGATGCCCGATAACAAACATAGTGATATTCATCATGAAATGAGACGTGAAAGGAAATGAAGTGAAGAAGATAATTGCAGCTACAGGTACCATGATGCTTGTTGGTTGTGCTACAATCGTTTCGGGATCCTTGCAATCCATATCGGTCAACACAGGCAAAGTATACGGTGCCATGTGCGAACTGACAGATAAAAAAGGTGGAAAATGGTATGTTCCGACAACTCCGGGGACAGCGACTGTGCGGAAAGGGGATGGTCCCATGGATGTCGTATGCCGGAAGGAAGGGTATACCATCGGGCAATTGACAGTGGAAGAGACGATAGCTGGAGCAACATTTGCCAACATACTCATCGGTGGTGGCATTGGAATATTGGTCGATGCAGCTTCCGGGGCAGCACAACAATATCCTGATCAGATTGTTATATGGATGGAACCGGAAAAATTCACATCATCATCCATGGAGGCAGAATGGACCCAAGCCAGGTTGGAACATCAGCGCAAGCTTGAAGAAGCCAGGAAAAGCCAACAAAATTCAAATGATAATGATGCAAAGAGCATAACAACCAAATAATCATGACATAATGGCAAAAGAGCATGGATTGTGGTTGGTTGAATCAGGATTTTCAGCCATGAAGCTAAAGTGCAGTGGGTATTTGTCAGGAATGGATCAGGAGAGCCTGACGAAGGCTGTGGACTTTTTTCCGGAATGGGTGTTGACAAGCGCCTGGTTGAGGAGCAGTGTATCACCGCCCGGATATTTATTTCGGGGATCTCGACTTTTTCTGTTTCGCGGTTTCACACCCTTGTTTGCCGAGTTTGCCGACTACGGACTTCATGAGTTTCTTGCATGACGGTCGCGGCTGATGTGACGTGACATGGCCAGAATCCACGATCCGGGACACAATTGAGGTTTCCTGTCCATGAGGAGATGGGAACGTCCGGGTTTCCTCTCCTGCCCTTGTCATGAAAGAGATCGTGTGGCTGATTTTACTTCGCTGAACCTGATGCAACCCATTCAACGTGCCTTGCTGCAAGCCGGTTACCAAACCCCCACTCCCATACAAGAACAGGCGATTCCCTACCTGATGGATGGTCGGGACTTGCTGGGTATTGCCCAGACGGGCACCGGCAAGACGGCGGCGTTTGCCTTGCCCATTCTGGATCGTCTGGCACGCCAGAAACGCCAGGCCGGTCCGAAAGGTGCCCGTGTTTTGATCCTGACGCCGACGCGGGAACTGGCGGCCCAGATACACAGCAGTTTTATCACTTACGGGCGGCATCTGGGGATGGCGACGGCGGTGATTTTTGGTGGTGTCGGTCAGCATGCCCAGGTCCAGGCCATGGCTCGGGGTGTGGCGGTGCTGGTGGCGACTCCAGGGCGCTTGCTGGATCTGTTTTCCCAGGGGCATGTCAGGCTGGATCGCCTGGAGGTTTTTGTTCTGGATGAGGCCGACCGCATGCTGGATATGGGGTTCATCCACGACGTGCGCAAGGTGATTGCCGCCTTGCCGCCGAAACGGCAGACGTTGTTGTTTTCGGCCACCATGCCGGAAACCATCACCGACCTGGCCAATGGCATTCTGCACAATCCGGCCCGGGTCGAAGTGACACCCCAGGCCACCACGGTGGAACGGGTTGAACAAAAGGTGTTCTATGTGGAAAAGGCCAATAAAATTCACCTGCTGAAAAAAATTCTCGCCCAGGAAACTGCGGATCGGGTGTTGATATTCACCCGCACCAAACATGGAGCCAATCGTCTGGTCGAACAATTGGAGCGGATCCAGGTCACGACAGCGGCCATCCACAGCAACAAATCACAAGGGGCGCGTGAACGCGCCCTGGGGCAATTCCGGGCCGGGGATATTCGGGTGTTGGTGGCCACGGATATTGCGGCGCGTGGCATCGATGTGGCGGGTGTCAGTCATGTAATCAACTTTGATTTGCCAAACGAACCTGAAAGTTATGTGCATCGGATCGGTCGCACAGCCCGGGCCGGACGGGAAGGGGCGGCCATCTCATTCTGTGATGCCACCGAACGCGGGTATCTCCGCGATATTGAACGCATCATCCGTCAGGAACTCCCCGTGGATGATGCACACCCATACCATGCCGATGCCATTGCCAAGGCTTCCCAGGGAGGTGCGACACCCAATCGTTCCGGGCGTGGTGGCAGACCAGCCGCTCAAAACAGGCAACCGAGAGATTCAGCCGGGCATGGGCGGTCCGATTTTACCCGGTCAGAGCTGTCAATGGCGCGCAAATCCAGTCAACCAGCGAAAAAACGGGGGTCAGCGACCAGCCAGGTATCCGGAAAAAAACAGGGGTCGGTGGCCAACCAGGTGCTGGCCAAGGTGGTTGCGGATTTTCAAGCCGAAATTGCCCCGGAGCATGCGTCGCGGCACCATGAACAAAAACATGGCAAACGTTCTCCCAGGGTGACGACGCAGGATGAACGCCATCGCCCGATACGCACGGAAAACACGAGCCATGAGCCGTTTCCCGCCCGGAAAAAAGTGCGGCATGCGTCAGTTGCCGGCAAAAAAGATGCGAGGCACATGGTTTCCGGTCGAGTTGCCTGACCCCAGTGTTGAAGAAAAGATCAGTCGATCGATGAAGTTTCAAGGGGAAGGGAAGCCCTTCCCCTTGGCGGTTGGTGAGAGGGTTCTTGCCGTTCGGGGGCAATTCAGTATTGCCATGAGAGTCATACAAAAAAGCCCGAGCAGAAAAATAACATTTATATTTACAGTGCAGATAAAGGTAATTCTGGCAGGCCGAGTCAAACAGGCATCCTAAAGAAAGTCTGGTGTGCCAACAGCTTTCCTGACTTATTGACATGTTAAAATATAAAACCATTGCAGAAATTGTGTAGAACAAGCCAAAAGCCTGCGTGGCACACAAAATACCCGAACCGTCAAGGAACTGATTTAGAGCTTACCAGAAATGGCAGCATAAATTTTTATTTGCACTTTGCCGGACGTTCTGTCAAAAGAGTCTACAATCTGTCAAGATGATCGACAATTGGCCAAAGTGGAGAAAGCAGGGAGGTCATCTGGACGAGCAGGGAACAAGATGATTGCAGTGAGAGGGGGCCATGTTTGATTGCCA
This sequence comes from Magnetococcales bacterium, assembly GCA_015228935.1. Lineage (NCBI taxonomy): Bacteria > Pseudomonadati > Pseudomonadota > Magnetococcia > Magnetococcales > Magnetococcales bacterium. Next base: position 16,394 of record JADGCO010000071.1, read on the forward strand.
GGGGGCTTGCTACAGGTTCCTGGCTGATGGTTTGGTCCAGTGGAACGAGTGTTTTTTTCCAGGATGGAAGGATTCATCCCTTGTGATTGGAACAGGAAGTTTCATGGGTAGCATGTTGGCCGTAACAACCATCAATCCCGGACGGAGGGAACAATGGTCAAAGAGAGTGGCGATGATTCAGCTCAATTCAAAAGAATCCTCAGCAATCCGAAGTACCATGAACTGGTTCGCAAGCGAAGACGGTTTGCCTGGACTTTGTCCATCATCATGCTGGTCATCTACTATGCTTTCATTGTGGTGATTGCGTTCAAGCCTGCCATCCTGGCCACGCAGATTACTTCTGACAGCATCATCACCATTGGTATTCCCATCGGAGTGGGGATTATTCTGTCAGCGTTTATCCTGACCTGGATTTTTGTGATGCGTGCCAATGGTGCTTATGATAGATTAACGAGTGAAATAAAGGAGTTATCGAAATGATGTTCCGGATTTTCACCGTGTTGATGGGGGGAGTTTTCTGGATGCCGTGGTGTGCATGGGCGGCGGATATTCCCCCGGCGGCACCGCAACAAAAGATGAACGTGACGGCCATCATCATGTTTTTCATCTTCGTGGCGGTCACCCTGGGAATCACCTACTGGGCGGCCAATCGGACCAAGACCACAAAGGATTTCTATGCAGCCGGAGGTGGCATTACCGGCTTTCAGAACGGGTTGGCCATCGCCGGCGACTACATGTCCGCAGCCTCGTTCCTGGGCATATCGAGCATGGTTTTTGCCAAGGGCTACGATGGTCTCATTTACTCGATTGGATTTCTGGTCGGGTGGCCAATCATCCTCTTCCTGATGGCGGAACAATTGCGCAACCTGGGGCGCTATACCTTCGCCGACATTGTATCATTCCGGCTACAGCGCATCCCGCTCCGCACCTTGTCCGCTTTCGGGACCCTGAGTACGGTCATCCTCTATCTGATTGCCCAAATGGTGGGTGCTGGCCAGTTGATCCGGACCCTCTTTGGTCTCCCTTATGAATATGCCGTGATCGCGGTGGGGACGCTGATGATCCTTTACGTGGCATTTGGTGGCATGTTGGCGACCACCTGGGTGCAGATCATCAAGGCGGTCTTGTTGTTGTCCGGTGCCTCCTTCATCGCTTTTGCCGCCCTTTCGTTCGTTGACTTTGATCTGGAGCGTTTCTTCAGGGAGTCTGTGGCAGCCATGAAACAGAGTGCCCTGGCCGATCACAAAAAGGTGGTGAGTGATGGCAAGAACATTCTCGCTCCCGGAGGGTTGGTAACAGATCCAATCTCCGCCATCTCCCTCGGCCTGGCCTTGATGTTTGGCACGGCTGGTCTGCCTCACATCCTGATGCGCTTTTTCACGGTGGGTAATGCCAAGGAGGCCAGAAAGTCGGTCTTTTATGCAACCGGTTTCATCGGCTATTTCTATATCCTGACCTTCATCATCGGGTTTGGGGCCGTCTTGCTGGTGGCACCTCATACCCAGTACATGGATATGGTCAAAGGTACCCTGATGGGTGGAAACAACATGGCGGCCATCCATCTGTCCCATGCGACGGGTGGGGATCTTTTCCTGGGCTTCATCTCCGCCGTGGCTTTTGCCACCATTCTGGCCGTGGTCTCTGGTTTGACACTGTCGGGTGCTTCGGCTGTCTCCCACGACATCTATGCCAGTGCCATCTGTGGTGGCCAGGTGAACGAAAAGAAGGAAATGATGATTTCCAAAATGGCGGCCCTGGTGATCGGGTGTATCGCCATCTATCTTGGAATTCAGTTCGAGAAACAAAATGTGGCCTTCATGGTCGGATTGGCCTTTGCGATTGCGGCCAGTGCCAATTTCCCCATTCTCTTCCTTTCCATTCACTGGAAGGGTTTGACGACGCGCGGGGCCATGATTGGGGGGACCATGGGACTTCTTTGCACAATCATCATGGTGGTGTTGTCGAAGACGGTCTGGGTGGATGTCCTCAAAAATCCCGCTCCGCTGTTTCCCTACAAGGATCCGGCGATCTTTTCCATGACCCTGGCCTTCCTGGGATCGTGGTTCTTTTCGATCACGGATGGCAGTGAACGGGCCAAAAATGAAAAATTGGCCTATGAAGCGCAATTGGTACGGTGTGAAACCGGGGTTGGCTCGGTAGGTGCCTCCAAGCATTGAGTGACGGGAGAGAGGGAAGGGGTACCCCTTCCCTCTTTCTTTTTCTTTCTTTCACGACAATTTTTTCTTGCAGGGCGCAAAAAGGTGAGGTATTCTCCAAACCATGTCGTATCAGGCCTGCTTTTTTGTTGCCGGTTTGATTGAATATTCAGTTTGTGGCGGCCTGTCTGCCTCCGTTTTGAGAATCAGTTTGAAATACAATTTATTGCGGTAGTTTTCCTGCTGACCTGCCCGGGGTGACTCGTGGCAGGTTTGTCGTTTTTGAGAGGATAATTTTGACCAAATCCGCCCGGAGAGACTCCAGGCGTTTTTTTTTGGTATTTTTTTCCTTGACCAGGCCCACATGGGGAGACCCCTAGGGGGTTGATTGTGTGCAACGATTACCTTGACCAGACCTGCCCGGGGAGACCCCTGGTGGGTTTTTTTGTGCAACGATTCCTTTGACCAGACCCGCCTGGGGAGACCCCTGGCGGGTTTTTTGTGCAACGATTCCTTTGACCAGACCCGCCCGGGGCAACCCGGTGCGGGTTTTTTTGTGCGCAAATTGAGAAAGGGGGTGATGGCATGCGCCGGGACAAGTGCAGGACAAGTAAGCGGACCAGAACGTCAATCGTCAGAAAATCCTGGGAAAAAATGCGTCTGGTAGAAATCAGGCGGTTGTTGGGTGTTTTGCGGATGGGTCGGTGCCCGGTCAAGGAGTGGCACCTGGCCCTGGAACGCAAGGCTTCATACGGCGCAATACCGGAAATTCAGGGTGTGAAACGTGCCTCGAAACATTGGCGACGGATCTACCGGGGCACACAGGGGTCTGATCGTCGCCTTCTCTGCATCGAGCAGTTGGGCGACTGGCAACAAAAGCTTTTGTAGGGGAGTGACAGCAAAATGGGCAACAAGAACCGACACAACCAACAGGGTATCAACAGACCAAAGCAACCAAAGAGTGAGAACGACATGGGCAGCAAGAGCAGACACGTTCAGCGTATGGCCAACAATTCCAGACAGCAGGGGAGTGACATCAAGATGGGCAGCAAGAAACACGTGATCATACCAATCAATGAACCCGATCCGAACCAGTCCGGCAAATCCATTGAGGAACAGAAGAAACAGGCAGAACTGGCAGAGCGAGAAGATTTCGGCAAGATGGTCGGGGTATTTCGCAAGGAAAAGAAAAACAAGAACAAGGGGAATGGTGCTGCTGGCGGGGGCATGGGAGAGGAATCTGCCAGGGTGGCAGCGGGCACCAGCGAACAGGGAGAGCAGGTTGAAGATCAGGCCGGTGCGGAGGAAGGTGCCGCAGAGGAACTCCCCGGCTGGCATGAGGCCCCGGCCAATCTGCGGCAGGAGCATATCGATCTGTTGCACAAATTCAACTCGCATATCGGGCGTTTGCGCAAGGTACAGGATGAGCTGGCGGCCCAACAGCAAAAAATTGCCGGATATGAAAATTCACCACGCCAGGGTGGGGTGGTGCAGGAGAGACCCTGGACGGAGGCCTGGAACCGGTTGGTCATGCAGGGAAACTATCGGGACTTTCTGGCACCCCTGGAGCAGCGGTTGCAGTTTATCGAGGCGGCTCTTGAGGATTTTGGGAAATTTGCCCGTTCCCATCAAGAATGCGTCAAGTTGGAACGGGAACATCCCGACTACGGCAGTATTGTGAACGAACAGCCGTTTCTTGACTGGCTGGAGCAGCAACCCACACCGATTCGTGAGGTTGTGGAGCGCAATGCCTATTGGCTCAACAGCAGTGATGATGTCATCTGGCTGTTGAATGAGTTCAAAAAGCATCGGGATGGCCAGGTCTCCGTCAAGGCCGAACGGGACAAACGTCTGCAACAGAAACGGAATTTGCAGGTGCAATCCGGGGCGGCGGTGCCCAGTCGCGGACCCGGGGCCGGGGAGGATCTGCCGGACAACTTTGGCAAACAGGTGGAATTTTTCCGTAACGAAATGCGCACGAAAGGACGGACGAGATGAGCGGAGCCTATTTTAATCTGAAACCGAACGGCCTGTATGCGTCTGGTGCCACCAAACCCAATGGGGATCAGGCGACCACGGTGGGGGCGCATTTGACGCCCTATCTGTCGCCTGCCAATCCCTTGATTCAACAGGCCCAGACCAAGACCAGACAGGCGGCCAATCAACGTGGACTGGTCAACAGCAGCATGGCAATGCAGGCCGGGACCGAGGCGAGTCTGCAAACCGCCGCCCAGATGGCTTCCCAGGATGCCCAGGCAACAGCCGCCAGGGAGATGGAAAAGCTGAACTACCAGAATCAAAGTGGTCTGGCATCCCAGCAAAATCAGCATGTCCTGGAGCAGGGTGCTGCCCAGACCAAAAACCAGTCCTATCTGGCCGGACAGCAGCATCAGTATGCCAAGGATTTGTCCAACCAGCAGTATGGGCAACAGCTTGGCCTGGCCGGATTCCAGCATCAAAACACCCTGGAACAGGGGCAACAGCAGTACGGTTTCCAGCTCGGCCTGGCTGACCAGCAGCATGGATATGCCAAGGACTTGAGCCAGCAGGGGTTTTATCAGCAGCAGGCCCTGAATGCTGACCAGGCAAATGCGGCTTTGAAGTTGGATGAGCAGGGATACCAACACCAGAAGGGTCTTGCTAAAGCCAATGCCAAACATACTTCGGATCTGGGATGGG
>JADGCO010000072.1 GCA_015228935.1 Magnetococcales bacterium
AGGAAGGGCACAGCCCTTCCTCCTGGACCTCCATCCCAGTTTTTCATTTGTTTTCATTTGAAATTGACATGTTTTTAAACAGCCTCTCAGCGTCATGAAATAAATGGAATCCGAACATAAACGTATAGGGAGCGTGAAAACAACGATGCGAACCATCTGCGTGGTGACAGGGTCCCGGGCCGAATATGGACACCTCTATTGGGTCATGCGGGAGATACAGAATCAACCACACCAACTCCGCTTGCAGGTGGTTGCCACCGGCATGCACCTGTCACCGGAATTTGGTCTGACCGTCAGGGAAATTGAAAAAGACGGTTTTGATGTGGCTGGCCGGGTGGAAATGCTGCTCTCGGCGGATTCCAGTGTGGCCATTGCCAAATCCCTGGGCTTGGGCGTGATCGGTTTTGCCGATGTGCTGGAGCGGCTGCAACCCGATTTGTTGCTGGTTCTGGGGGACCGGTTCGAAGCCCTGGCCGCCGTGCTGGCGGCCCTGCCGGCCCGCATCCCGGTGGCCCACATTCATGGGGGGGAAGCCTCGGAAGGGGTGATGGATGAAGCCATCCGCCATGCCCTGACCAAAATGGCCCATCTGCACTTTACCGCCGCCCTGCCCTATCGCCAAAGAGTCATCCAATTGGGAGAGGATCCGGGACGTGTCTTTGCCAGCGGCTCTCCGGGTCTGGATCACATCACCCGCACCCCCCTCCTGGACCGGGATACCTGGCAGCAGGCAACCGGTTTCACCCTGGGTGAAACCAATATTCTCGTCACCTATCATCCCGTCACCCTGGAAACATCCGGACCGGAACAGGCCATGGCCGCCATTTTCGCCGGTTTGGAACATTTTCCGGAAGCCAGGGTTCTTTTCACGAGTCCCAACGCCGATACCGCCGGGCGGATCATTCAACAGCAAATCGAGGCCTGGGTGGCCCAACATGGGCAACGGGCCAAAGTGGTCGCCAATCTGGGGACGGTGCGTTATCTCAGCGCCCTGCGCCACATGGATGTCATGCTCGGCAACTCGTCCAGCGCCCTGATCGAAGCCCCCTGTTTCCAACTGCCGGCCATCAATCTGGGAGATCGGCAACGGGGCCGGCTCAAGGCTGCCTCGGTGATCGATTGTGCCGAAGATGCCCGGGCGATCATTCAATCCCTCCAGAAAGCCTTGGATCCCGCCTTCCGGAAAGGGCTGCACAATAGGGTTCCTCCCTACGGCCAGGGTGATGCCGCCAGAAAAATTGTCGCAACCCTGGCCACCTTTCCCCTGGATGGCATCTTGAAAAAACAGTTTCACGATTTCAACCCCGGTGATTTTGCATGAGAGGCCCCTATGCTGACCATCCTCCGCTACGATTATGTACGCGACATGCCCGACACAGCCTGGCCAGGCGGCGAGGGATTGTCTGCGCGCCATTTCGAGGGACAACTCGACCATATCCAACGGTATTATACGATTTGCACTCCAGAGCAGGTGTTGGCCGCAACCCATGCCGAGGGTGACCCACTCCCGGACAACGCCTGTCTTCTGACCTTTGATGGTGGCCTGCGCGACCATTACGTCACCGTACTGCCGCGTTTGTTGGCCCGTCAGGTGACGGGATGCTTTTTTCCGATTGTGGCCGCAGCGGAAAATCGCTGGGTGTTGATCGTTCACAAGGTCCAGCATCTCCTGGCAGCCCCGGTGGATCGGGAAAAATTGTTTCAGGATCTGCTGCGCGGGATCGATGCCTGGCGGGAAGCCTATGAACTGCCACCGACCCAGAGTTTGCTGGCGGCTTGTGCTTCCGGGGTGGTCGGCTACAACGATTTTCGTCTGCGGCAGTTCAAATGTCTGTTGCAGCATGTCTTGCCCCGCCAAGCCGCCTGGGCCATCGCCGGAGAGCTGTTCCGGAAGCATGTCACGGCGGACGAGGCCGGTTTTGCCGAAGGGCTGTATCTCACGACCGACGAGCTGCGGGAGATGGTGGGTCTGGGCATGGGTGTGGGTGGGCATGGGGTGCGGCATGACAGCATGGAACATCTCTCCCGGCATGGCCAACGGGAAAAAATGCTCCGATCCCGGGAATATCTGGCCCAGATTCTCGGTGAACCACCATCGGCGTGGATCATGAACTATCCCTACGGCAGCCATGATGCCCGGACGGTCGAACTGGCCCGGGCCGTGCCGGGATGTCGGCTGGCGGTGACGAATTGTCCCGGGGTGGTGGAAAATTTTTCCCAGCCCTATCAATTGCCAAGACTCCACAGCCATAACCTGCCCAAAACTGCCGATGCCCCGCCCTGCGCCTGGACCCGGATGACGCTGGCCGCCAGCGCCCGGGAACAAGCTGCCTGAAGGAGTCATGTGCCATGGGAATTCTCTGCCCGGGACGCTGTACCGTCATTGCCGAAGCGGGCGTCAACCACAACGGATCGCTGGATCTCGCCCTGCAACTCGTGGATGCAGCCGTTGCGGCAGGTGCCGATGCCGTGAAATTTCAAACCTTTCGCGCCGACCGGCTCGTCAGCCGCCAGGCCCCCAAAGCCCGCTATCAACAGGTCACCACCGATCCGCACGAATCGCAGTGGCAGATGATCCAGCGTCTGGAACTGGATCCGGCGGCCCATCACCGTCTGCAAGCGCATTGTCATGCGGCAGGAATTGCCTTCCTCTCCAGCCCATTCGACGTGGAGAGCCTGGATTTTCTGGTCAACGGACTCGATATGGCGGTTCTCAAGATTCCCTCTGGAGAGATGACCAACGGTCCCCTGCTCCTGGCGGCGGGACGCTCCGGGCGGGAAATCATCCTCTCCACCGGCATGGCCACGCTCGCCGAAGTCGAGACGGCACTGGGGGTTTTGGCCTTTGGTCTGTTGCAATCCACGGCCACACCCGGAAGGGCAGCCTTCCAGGATGCCTTCATTTCTCCGGCTGGTGGACGGGTTTTGCAAGAAAAGGCACGCTTGTTGCATTGTACAACAGAGTATCCGGCCCCGTATGGTGAGGTCAATCTGCGCGGGATGGATACGCTCCGGGATGCTTTCGGTTTGCCGACCGGATATTCGGATCACACCGAGGGCATCGCAATCGCCCTGGCGGCTGTGGCCCGGGGAGCGGTGGTGGTGGAGAAACATTTCACCCTGGATCGGGGGTTGCCCGGTCCCGATCACCGCGCCTCGTTGGAACCGGAACAATTGGCAACCATGGTTCGCGAAATCCGGTCCGTGGAAGCCGCGCTGGGGGATGGGCGCAAATGCCCCTCCCCGGCGGAATTGAAAAATCGGGATGTGGCCCGCAAAAGCCTGGTGGCCTTGCGGGAAATTCCCTCCGGGACCCGCTTTTCGGCGGAAAACCTGGGGGCCAGACGACCGGGAACCGGTCTCTCGCCCATGGCCTGGTGGGAATTGCTGGATCAACCGGCACGGCAGCACTACGCAAAGGATCAGGAAATCAAATGAGCGACAAACTGCTCGTTCTTGGCGGCGGCGGTCATGCCCAGGTGGTAATGGAAACCATGGTCAGCCTGGAATGGCGCGACCGCATCCTCGGCATCCTGGATGCCGACCCGGACCATGTACCGGAAAACCCCTTTGCCATTCCGGTGCTGGGGACCGACGCCGAACTGGAACGCTTCCCCCCCTCTGCGGCCCAGCTCGTCAACGGTCTGGGTCTGGTGGGCAGGGAGAGCCATCGGGAAAAGCTGTTTCGGCAGTTGCAACAACAGGGATACGAATTTCCGGCATTGGTCCACCCGGATGCCGTCGTGGCCCGGGGCGTGCGGGTGGGCAACGGGGCACAAATCATGGCCGGGGCCGTGGTCCAGGTGGGATCCGTGGTCGGCAACAACGCCATCGTCAACACCGGAGCTGTGGTGGATCATGATGGTGTCGTCGGTGCCCACGCCCATATCGGACCGGGAGCCGTGTTGTGTGGCGGGGTCAAGGTGGACGAAGGGGTCCTGGTGGGCGCAGGTGCCACCATCATCCAGGGAGTCCATGTGGGGCACCACGCCGTGGTAGGGGCCGGCGCGGTGGTGGTGCGTGACGTAGCAGCAGGGACCCGCATGGTCGGGGTCCCGGCACGGGAGTTACCCGAATGAAACATGACTGGCGCAAGGTCCTGGTAGGACCAGAGCTGCCGATCTTCCACGCCCTCGAGGTCATGAACCAGGGGGCCATCAAAGTGGTGATCGTTGTGGACGAAAATCGACATCTCCTGGGAATCGTCACCGACGGCGACGTGCGGCGCGGCTTCCTCAATCGCATTGATCTGAATGCCCCGATCCGGTCGGTCATGAGTACCTCCCCGACCGTGGCCCGGGTCACGGAATCGCAGGAGAGCATCCGCTCCCTGATGCAGACACGCGGTCTCGAACACATCCCGGTCGTGGATGATGTGGGCCGTCTGGTGGGTTTGAATACCCTCTCGGAATTGACACGCCCCCAGGTCAAGGACAACTGGGTCGTCCTCATGGCCGGTGGCCTGGGCACCCGCCTCGGACGCCTGACCGAACAGTGCCCGAAACCCCTGCTGCACGTAGGATCGAAGCCAATCCTGGAAATCATCCTGGAAAGCTTCATTCAGCATGGCTTTCATCAATTCTTCATGTCGGTCAACTATCGGAAAGAGATGATCCAGTCCCATTTTGGCGACGGTTCCAGGTGGGGTGTCTCCATCGAATACCTGGAAGAGAATGATCGCCTGGGTACGGCAGGCTCTCTCTCCCTGCTGCCCGATATTCCGGATCATCCCTTCTTCGTCATGAACGGGGATCTGCTCACCCGGATCAATTACAGCAATATTCTGGAGTTTCATCAGGAGCATGAGGCCGATGCCACCCTGTGCGTGCGCAAGGTCGAACAGACCGTGCCCTATGGCGTCGTCGAAACCGACCACCATCGCCTCGTCAACATTGTCGAAAAACCGGTGCAGGAGTATTTCGTCAATGCCGGGATCTACCTCCTGAATCCGCAAGTCATTTCCTTTGTCCCGGACAGCGGTTATTTCGACATGACCGATCTGTTCCGCAAACTGGTTGATCTGGGTCGGGTGACTGCGGCATATTCGTTTCTGGAATACTGGCTGGACATTGGCCGTTTGGGTGACTTCCAGCAGGCATGTCAGGACTATCCAAAGGTGTTCGAATGATTCAGGGCAAGCGCGTTCTGGCAGTGATCCCTGCTCGTGGAGGATCCAAGGGGATTCCCTACAAAAACATTTGCGACCTGGCCGGCAAACCCTTGCTGGCCTGGAGCATCGAAGCCGCCCGGGCCTGTGCCTACATCGACCGGTGCATTCTGTCGTCGGAGGATGCCGAGATCATCGCCACGGCCCAAAAATGGGGCTGTGAGGTTCCCTTTGTGCGTCCCATGGAGTTGGCCAGGGATGAATCCCCCACCATACCGGTTCTGATCCATGCCCTGGATGCACTTGCGGAGCGTTATGACTATCTGGTCCTGCTCCAGGTGACATCGCCCCTGCGCGACCCGGCGGATATTTCCGCCTGTCTGGAAATCTGCGAACGGGAACGGGCACCCGCCTGTGTCACCCTGGTGGAGACCCATCAAAACCCTCAATACATGTACAGGTTGGATCCTGTCGGCCACATGGCACCCATTCTGGGACCCAAATCCGGCACGGCCCACATTCGACGCCAGGATTTGCCCAAAGTGTATGCCTTGAACGGGGCCGTCTGTGTGGCCCGGGTTGCCTGGCTGCGTGAGCATCGAACCTTCCTCGGCGACAGCACCCTGGGCCTTGTCATGCCCCCGGAACGTTCCCTGGACATCGATACACCCCTCGATCTGACCCTGGTGCGGGCTGTCCTGGCCGCCAGGGAACAGAAACAATCTGCCAACGAAGCTTCTGTCTGAACAGAGACAGATTGAAATTCAATTATTTATCTTGCGTCTGGAAAACATCCTCCAATCAGGTGATTCCGTTCATCTGACGTATGGTTCTTTTTTCCACTTTCGATCATACTGTCAGCAACTGGTTGACTAGTGGGTCAACCGACCTGATTTGAAACGTCCACTTTCGCCGACATGATCACCCCTGTTGCACCGGAAAATTTCGGCAAGTCAAATCAGCGCGGTTGGTCCACCAGGTTGAGTCTATATTCTCCGCATATGATTGAAAAAATTGGCGAAAAATCAGATCTTCCAGTCTGCTTGACCAGCTTGGCCCAAATAATGGCCAAGACAAAAATTTGACAAAAAAACAATTTCGTTTATCATTGCAACCGCTGGGGGAACAAAATAGTGGCTGGTTTTTGGTCATGCTGTCGGAGTCTGATTTTGAAAAGTGACAGGATTTTTCTCGATTTTCTCTCTGAAGTGTCAGGGTGCAGCATGGAAAGATGGGTCAAATTGCTCAATGACAAGCGGTTTTCTGAACTTCTTGGACGTCCCAAGTCGGCAGGTCCAGAAACCGAACTTCCGTTCGAAAACAAACAGTTCAGGTTACCAGCAGAGCGCGACCATGATCGAATCCTCTTCTCAACACCGTTGCGTCGCATGGGTGATAAAACTCAGGTATTCCCACTCGAAAGCATTGAGAGCATCAGGACTCGTTTGACCCACTCATATGAAGTAGCGAATCTGGCGCGATCGCTTGGGGTTGAACTGGTTTACTTACTGGGAAAAGAACTTCCGAAAGATGCGATTCGAATCATCCCTTCCATGCTGGCAGCAGCTGGTCTTGCTCACGATATTGGCAATCCTCCCTTTGGTCATCAAGGAGAAAATGCCATCAAATCGTGGTTCAAAAGGAATGAAGGTTTTCTTTTTGAAGCATCTAGTGATGGTGATGGCGAAATTAACGAGGACATTAAAAAGCTTACCAAACAACATAAAAATGATTTCCTTCTGTTTGAAGGCAACGCTCAGACGCTCCGAGTTCTAACGAAGCTGCAAGTAATTGGTGACGATCTTGGTCTTAATTTGAGTGTAGGCACCCTCGCATCTTTGATGAAGTACGTTTCAGCATCCGATAAAATCGATAAAACAATACAAGCACGCAAGAAAGTTGGCTTCTTTGCGACTGAGCAAAGTCTTGTAGAGACAATACGGAAAGAAGTCGGATTGGAAGGAGATTCCCGACACCCATTAGCACTCGTGATGGAAGCATGTGATGACATCGCCTATTCAGTACTTGATGCCGAGGACTCAATAAAAAAAGGATTGGTGTCATTTAATGACCTGACCGCACACCTAAAACATCAGATCGATAGCGGTTCAAATAATGACCCTGTAATTAAGCACGTTTACGATAAATCGCAACATGAACATAATAAATTTTTTGAACAAAATTTAGACCCAAATGAACTTAATGATGTTTCAACGCAGAAATTCCGTGTTCACGCAATACATGTAATGGTCTCTGCTATTGCACATACATTTAAAGAAAAATACGAGGAAATTATTTCAGGGAAATTCATCGGTGAATTAATAGAACACTCATATGCTGCAAAATTATGGGAAACCCTGAAAGATTTCGATAAAAAAAACGCTTTCGACCATAATGCTGTCATCGAAATTGAATTAAATGGTTATAATACGATTAATTGTTTAATGGACTACTTATGGATTGGCATATCAAACAGAAAAAAATACTCCGACATCGAGAGTGAAAGAACTTCTCCTTTTGCAAGATATGTTTATAGTAAAATTTCAAGAAACTATCGTCGTGTGTTTGAAGGAAAAATAAAAAGCTACCATAGAGATCAACAGATACCGATCAGATATAGAGAGATGCAATTATTGACAGATATGGTGTCTGGAATGACTGATCGGTTTTGCATTGAACTGCATAATGATTTTGAGAAGCATTACAAGGAAATGCAGAGCATTGATAAAAATCTTCTTTTTTAAAAAATGGTTATGATATTAAAGTTTAATACATTATTTGAATGATAAATAAATATAATAAATTCAATACTTTTTCAATCAAATTTTAAGCCGGTTTAGATTAATATTTTCGTCCACACAATTCAGATAGAATACGGATATATCTTTACAATAATTCCGGAGAAATTTAATGAAACAACCCGAGAGCGCATCATCTAAATCACCAGAACACATTCTAAAGAAGAAACTTCAATATTTTTTTTCATCTCAATACCGAGGTCGCAAGGAAATACAGGAAACGCTGTTAAAAATTGAAAAGTTTGGGCGCATGGTTCTCATAGGTGGCATGATTAGAGATATTGCGCTGTGGGGTAATTTGCGTTTTCATTCTGATCTTGATTTCGTAATTGATCCAACAGACTTAAACGCTTTTGAAAAAAGTATGCTGACCATGCAAGCCAAGCAAAACCGCTTTGGAGGCTATTCACTTTCTTTAGAAAAATGGCGAATTGATGTTTGGCCACTCCAAAAAACGTGGGCTCAACTAGCAGGTCACGTTATGGTGAAAACATTTGACGACTTGATAAAAGTGACTTTTTTTGATTGCGATGCGATTATTTATAATATCGCAGAAAGAAAAATGATCTATAAACCTGATTATTTTGTGAATTTAAACCGGCGCGTTTTAGATGTTAATCTCAAACCTAATCCTAATCCCATAGGAAACGCTGTCAGGGCTTTTCGATATGCATTTATAAAAAAATTATCCTGGGGACAAAAGCTTTCCGGGTTTATTTTAGAAACGATTGATGCTGTGGGCTGGGAAGAAATTGCGGAAAAGGAAAAACAGTCTTTTAAAACCGACTGGATAGCTTCTTTCCTTGACAAATCCGCTTTCGAATATCATCTGCGTTGTTATTTATCCGTAAATGATAGCACCTGCTTTGATCCAGACAAGTTCATAAAAAGACCCACACAACTGCATTTTCAGTTTTAATTTGTTTGGTGAACATTACATTATGCTCAAGAATTTTTGGTCAATTTTTCTCTCAATGATCTATGAGAATATTTTTGGAATTTTCTCCAACAAACAATTTGGATCTGAGGGTGCAGGGTGTGCATCTCCTCATTGAGAACACCATTTATCATAACCCATCTTTAACATATTTTGGCCATTTTTGGCAGGTTTTGGCGGGGTTATATACTCCAACACGTTGATTTGTTTGTGCTTCACTTTTGGATTTCGTTTTGTAGTACCGTAATCGTACAAATGTGTATTGACACTGTTCGGATTTTGTTTGTATCCCGACCGATGCGCACACTTCGTTGCGCATAATCTCACAGCAAGGCAGCGTGTATAAGTTTACAAAGACATATCAAGAACAGTCGGTTATCCATCAGACGCACGAATCAACTCAAACCCCAAGGGAACGAAAAAATGTTCACCTGAATCCACCAAATCAAAGAGTAACACGTTTGTAGTGCCACTCGCCAAGAAATCATCGTTCAGTAGATTGATTATAAACCGATATAAAATGGCATGTTAAAGATGGGATAAGTTTCCGCAATATGTGACGCCTCGTATATTTTTTTCATGATTCAATCATGGCGCAATGCTCTGACTCGCAAGGTATGGGATGGTAAGAAGCCCAGCCAATTGCGTAGGGCTGATCCAGATACCGCATCGGTAGCCAGAGTTGGATTGCATAGATTGAGACATGATCGTGAAAACCAATGGACCATGACAATCAGCGGTCCCTGGCGTACCAACTTGACCCCAGGATGATCAAGACCTGATTTTCATGGTTGTCCAAGGCAGTTGGCCGGGTCACAGGAAAATGCCGGCAAATTTTTCGTTCTTTCAAGTCTGATCAGCAGGCAAAAACTTCATCCATGGAATTGGCAAAGACGAAATTTTCGCTCCATGTCTCAATAAGTTCCAGATCTGCGGCAGTCACCTTGGCCGTGATTTGTTCGGGTACCTGACCAAACTTGCGACGGAGTTGTTTAAGCAGAATGACAGCAGCCTCTTTTCGACGACCGTTATGTTCCCAATCCCTGGTCCACCCTTCAACAGTTTCTGCCAGCATGGTATGTACCTCCTTCAGATCGTTCATCTCTGGAATGCAATTTGGAATGTCAGGATTTTTTTTGAACAGTCTTGGCAGCAGGATACGACTCAACCATCCTGCGAACGTTCGCCTTAAATCTCTTTGTTCTGGACCCTGCAACCACCTGTCAAGTTCCTGGATGACCTGCCGAACATCTTCCAGGGTGCGGCTTTTTTCCAATCTGAACAGCGCCGCGACGACATTTTGCATGGATTGCAATTCGCTTTGTTGATAGCGATGTTCGTCAATTAACAGGTAACGCATGCGTGGTCGATAGATCTCCAGGCCGGGAGGATATTCCGTGATCAGGTCGGCCACGTCCAACGCCGCTGTCCAGCGATTTCTGCCATTATAAAGTACAATCGGCAGCACGGGGGGAAATTTTTGACCATCCGGAATCTGCCTGGATTGATACAAATCCTGATAAAGCAGTTTCGTATACAAGTCGGTACGCAGGGCCATGATTGTATCGACCGTGGATTGTGGTTCCAGGATCAAATAGATGAATATCCACCGATCCGTGCCCTGCCAGCGGATTTTCCAGACCAGATCGTTGATTCTCTTCCGAAAATCATCGCTTACGTAAACCGGATTGACTTTTTCCAAGGTGGAAAAGTCCAACCCTGTGATCCAATCCTCCCGAATGAAACCTTCGATCAGGTCCTGGACCATGCGGGCATGGGAGAAAAACCTGGAATAGCCCAGATCATGCATGTTCATGGGAAAATCCTGCTCCAGGCCACTGCAACCGCAACCGGTTTTTCCGGTGGCCAGGAGTGTCACCTGTTTTTGACTTTATCCTGCTCCTGGCCACCGCAACCGCAACCGGTTTTTCCGGTGGCCAGGAGTGTCACCTGTTTTTGGCTTTATTGTTTATGTTTCATATCTTGCATATGGCCGGGAGCCGATGTGGATTGACTTGTTCCTTTTTGGACAGTGGCCGTCACGGGCAAGGTTTTTCCATCCTTGAAGGTTAATATCAGGTTGACACTGTCGCCCGGGCGTAGAGGGGCATTGCGTTTTGGATTGATCAACATCAGATGGTAACCGTTGGGTTGCAAGGCGATGCGGCCCTGGGCTGGAATCAGCAGCTCTTTCATGGCCTGCATGCGAGCCTGATCGTTTTCATGCACGGTTTCGTGAATTTCCACTTTGGAAAAATCGGGTGTGGTCACCCCGACCAGGGTCATGGGCTGGTCGGACGTGTTTCTCAGAATCATGTAGGCAGCGGTAATCTGCATGGAGGGAGGGGCTTCGCGCACCCAGGCTCCCTGGACTGCCAAACCCGATTCGCCGGAAATTCCCTCACCTGCAAAGAGGGTACAACAGGCCATGAACAACACGGTACAAAGATGTCGGCAAGAAATTTTCACGGTTTTTCTCCATGTCCAAGATATTGTACGATACGTTTGATTTTTTCAGCTACCTGGTCTGGCGTATTGTTGTTGGGAGAGACGACGCCGACAAGATTGCCCTGGGGCGAAATCATGAAAAACGCCGAGCTGTGGGAGACTTCATAGGCATCATCGGTCCCACCGGGGTTGATGGCATAATAGGCCCCGACTTGCTGCGCGAGATCCTTCAGCATGGGTTCGGGACCGGTTGCACCCAGGAATTCAGGATTGAAAAAGGCAACATAATCTTTCAACAACTCCAGAGAATCCCGTTTTGGATCCACGGAGACAAACACACCCTGCAATTTTGTCTTGCCGAAAGGATCCTTGCCCAGATGGGTAAAGACCTCGCCCAGAAAACCCAGGGCCATGGGACAGACATCCGGGCAGTGGGTGTAACCGAAAAAGAGCAGGGTCCACTGATTTTGCAGGCGTGCCAGAGTAAACGCTTTTCCCTGGTGATCTGTCAACTGAAAGTCGGTGAGGGGTTTTTGAAAGGGCAGGAGGGCACCCATCAGGTCACCGGGAACCTGCATGCCTCTTTCCCGCATGCCTCCGAACGGGCGGAAAACAACGATCAAAATGGTGATCAGGGTGATGGCCATGGCCAGCACCAGAATGACGATTTTTTTGGGGGGGGTGGGGTGTCCTGACATGCCGGTTTACCTCTGGTTGCCGACCCAGGAATCCATGAAAACCTGGAATTCGCTGGCCGGGAGCGGACGACTGAAATAGTACCCCTGGATTTCATCACACTGTTCCAGGCGTAACAGAGCCAACTGTTCTTCGGTTTCGACCCCTTCGGCAATCACCTGCAAACCCAGGCCGTGGGCAATGCCGACAATGGCCCGGATGATGGCCGCATCTTCCGGACTGGTGGTGCAGGTACGCACAAAGGATTGATCGATTTTCAAGGTGTTGATGGGAAATTTTTTCAGATAGCCAAGCGACGAAAATCCGGTACCAAAATCATCGATGGCCAGGCGAACGTGACCACGTGACAAAATTTGCAGCTTGGCGAGGCTTTCGGTGACATCGCCCATGGCAATGCTTTCGGTCAGCTCCAACTCCACATGGTGCGGATCCACCCCCTCTTCTTTCAGGATGGCCAGAACCTGCTCGGGAAAGTTGGCCAGTTTGAACTGTATTCCAGAAAGATTGACGCCCATGCGCAAAGGGGGATATCCCGAATTCTGCCAGGATCTGGCCTGGCGGCAGGCGTTTTGCAATGCCCAGCGGCCTATCGGCACGATGAGTCCGGTCGCTTCGGCCAGAGGGATGAAGTCGCTGGGGGTCACCATGCCCTTTTCCGGATGGTTCCAACGAATCAGGGCCTCCATGCCAACCAGACGCATCTCCTTCAGGTTGATCTGCGGCTGGTAATAAAGCAGAAACTGGCCGCGTTCCACGGCGTTACGCAGATTGTTTTCCAGGAGCATGCGGGCCAGCGACGCCGTATTGAATTCTTGGCGATAAAATTGCCAGTTGTTCCGGCCCTGTTCCTTGGCGTGGGACATGGCGGCATCGGCATTTTTGGTCAGGGTCTTGACATCTCGACCATCCAGGGGATAAATGCCGATACCGATGCTGCATCCCAGAAAAAATTCCATGCCATCGATATTGTACAGTTCAGAGAGACGGGCCAGAATCTGCCGGGCCAGGATGGCAGCATCATTGGCACTCTCGGGACGGGGCAGAATGATGCCAAATTCGTCACCACCCACGCGGCATAATGTGGCTTGTTGTGGCATGCATTCCGAGAGTCGTTGCGTGACCTCGATCAACAAACGGTCCCCGACATCGTGGCCCATGGTGTCATTGATGACCTTGAACCGGTCCAGATCCAGCAAAAACAAGGCAATCATGCTCTCCGCGTCGCGGCTTGCCTCGGCAAGCAGATGCCCCAGTCGTTCATGAAACAACAGCCGGTTGGGCAGGCCGGTCAGCAGATCGTGCCCTGTCAGATAGAGCAGATTCTCTTCGGACTCTTTGGATGCCGTCAAATCCGAAAAAATCATCACATAATTGGTCGTGATGCCTTGTGGCGAGCGGATGGCATTGATATGTGTCCACTGGGGATAGATCTCCCCATTTTTCCTTCGATTCCAGATTTCTCCCTGCCAGCTGTTGCCGGCGGTCAGGGATTCCCATAAATGCCGGTAAAAAGCATCGTCATGGCGACCGGATTGCAACAGACTCATTCGTTTGCCGATCACCTCCGTGGCGGAATAACCGGTGATGTGCTGGAAGGCCGGATTGACGGAGAGGATGGTTGCCCTGGGGTCGGTGACGACGACCCCTTCGGCAGTACTTTCAAGAACGTTGGCCGCCAGGTACAGTTGTCGTTCCGCCTCCAATACCTGCAACAGGTAACGCACCCGATTGCGCAGAATGGCCCAGTGAATGGGTTTGGGGACAAAATCGGTTGCGCCGACCTCAAAGGCCCTGTCCACGGACTCTTCATCATTGAGACCGGTGATCATGATGACGGGAACCTGGGCCGAACCCGGAAATTTTTTTATTTCCAGACAGGCCTGAAAGCCATCCATGACCGGCATCTTGGCATCCATCAGGACGACATCCGGAACCCGCTCCGCAAAACGACCGACCGCTTCGGCACCATTCTTGACCCCCAGGGCCTCGTAACCGATTTTTTCCAAAAAGCGGCACAACATCAGACGGGTAACCGGATCATCGTCGGCAACGAGGAAAAATGGGGTCTTGTCTTGCATTGTCCTCACCAGAATTTGGTGGGTATTATTTTGGTTATAAGAAACAAGGGGAGAGTTTTATTCCAGCTCAATCAGGCTGACCCTGTCCTGATTGGTATCCAGGATCATGACCGTGGCTTGTGTGCCGAAGCCGTGAGCTGTGCCCGGGTTCAGGGCGAGGGTGGATCCGAAAAATTTATTTTCGGGTCTGTGGGTATGGCCGTGGACAACATAATGGAAGCGACCCGCAGCAATCAAGGCATCGCGCATGGCTGGAACGGTACCGTGATACACGGCCATGTGTTTTTCGCTGACTTCGAGTTCCAGAAACTCACCCTGCAAACGCCAGCCATTGTCATCAAACAATCTGAGAAGGCCATATTTTTCACCGTCATTATTCCCGAATACCGCAGCCACGTTCATGCCACGAAATATTTGCATCACACCAGGACTGATCATGTCTCCGGCATGCACCACCAGATCGACGTGTTGAGCCTGAAACACAGCGAGTGCCTGACGCAGATGGTTGATATGGTCATGGGAGTCGGAAATCAAGCCAATGATCACAGATGCAATGCTCCTGTCACGTATTGTCGATAAATTATTTGATGATCTTATCGAAAAAACGGAATGGTACCAGTCATGTTGAGGGGAAAATGCCCATTATTGCCATTCAGACCCACACTTTGTTGCAGAAAATTTTCCATGGCTTGTTTATTTTCTCCAGACTGGACTTCGACATTCCCATGCAGGCGATAGCGACCAGCCTCCCAGATCTGAAGCGTGACATTCATGGTCAGCGAACTCCGTATGTCATTGATCTGGATGTTGATCATGTCATTCTCCATACTGGAGAGCAGGCGAACATCACCCAGAAATACCTTCCAGGGCGGACCGAGTTCCAATCCCCGGATATCGATGCGACCTGTGATTTCGGGAAATCCATTGGCGCGCATCATGAAATCATCCATACCCAGATCGATTTCTCCCTTCATTTGCAAGGGAAAATCCTTGAGCAGATCTGTCAGGAAGGGAATGCTGGTATTGCCGGTGATTTGCTGGAATCGTACATGGTTTTGATCCTGAACATCAAAGCGCCCACGAATACGAAATTGTTTGGAGTTGCCGATATAGAACAGGCCTTGTATTTTTCCCTTCAAGATCGCCTTGGGCCTGATTGTCCATTGCAATGAGTCCAACTGGACGGGAGGATAGATCAATTGGATCGCTCGACCGCTCCACAAGGTTCCAGAGATACCATTCAATTGAATGGGGGTGATTTTTGCTTTTGCCATTTGATAGACAAAAGTGGCAGGCAGATTTGCAAAGAGAAAAAACAGGAAAGATATGACGGCTATGATACCGTAGAACCACCATTTTCTGAACAGGATCATCATGCTATTCCTTCGGAAGTCAGGGCAAGGCCCTTATGACCAGTACCAGTTGCGCATTGACCAGGCCCGGACTTTTGCCTTTTTCGATGGACACATTGGCCGTTTCGACACCATATCGGTCGTGCAGACCCTCCATCCAGATGAGCAGGGATTGAAAAGGGGCCTGTTCGAACCATAGCCGCACTTTGTCCTGTCCCTCTGGTTCGACACGTTTGAGTACCAGACCCAAACCTTGTTTGCGAACGCTGCGATCGGCCAGTGAGAGAAGCGAGTCGCCTTTTTCCAAGGCCAGCCGGGATCCGGTGGAGGCCTTCAGGCGGACCAGGTCCGAGGCAGCCTGTTCCATCCAGCGCACGGTATTGATTCGGTTTTCAGTAATCTCGCGCAATTCACGATAGTGTTCCCGAACCGGAAACCAGACCAGAGAGAGAAACAACAGAAAAATCAGCAGTTGGCTTCCCCAGACGATCAACAATTTTTCCCGATCACTGATGGCCGACCAGCGTGCTAGCAGGTACTTGTTGAGAAATGACATTACAAACCTTTGATTTGCAGATGGCTTTCGACGGAATCATCCTGTTTCACGGCGGAGCGGATATTGACTTCCATCCGACCGGACGTTTCGATGGCGTGTTTGAGTTTATTCAATTGTTCCAGGTCCTGGATGCGGAGATAAAGATCCAGGAGGCCATCCTGATAGCGTAGTCGTTCCACGGTGGTGCCGGGAATGGTCATGACCGTATTGCCAGCCTGGACCAGAAGATTCAAGAATTCCTGACCGCCTCCCGCTTCCTGGCGCAGACGTTTCATGCGTTCACGCATTTGAACTTCGGGCTGCACGACACGGACTCCCGGGAATGCTTGCTGAAATATTTCCTGGATACGGGCATCAAGAACCACGATTTGCGCATCCATGCGTTTGTTTTCGAAGAAAACGATCCCCAGTTTGATCAAAATCCAGAGAGCCATGAGACCAGCAGTCAGCCGGAAAGGACGCAAAAGACTTTCCCAACGTCCCTGAATGCCGAACCGACCTTGCAGGAGATTGATGATGCCTGGCTCCGGGGTTGTTCCGGCCATAAGGGTGATGGGATCGACTTCGGGACGTATTTCCTCAATTTCCAGATCGGGATGATCCGCAAGAACGGGCTTGAACGCCTGACCGGTACAATTCAGCACGTGGAGAGTTTTAGGGCGTGTTTGTTGATCCCATTCGACCAGGCTCCGTTCGAGGATGAATTGGACATTGCCGGTATCCATGCCGAGTCCGGTATGCAATCCGGTACGCAGCAACGCCTGCTCGGGAGTCAGGAGCAGGGTCCAGGTATCTGGTTTCCAGGGCAACAGCAAAATTTCGCTGACCATCAGATCGGGACGGATGCCCACATTTTTGAGTCTGGTCAGCCATTGCTCCATGAGATCAGCATCGGTAACCGCCACGGGACGGTGGCCGTTTTCGAGAGGGGGTCCCAGGGAAAAATGCAATTTTTCCAGAGGGGTCGCCACTTTTTCTTCGAGAAGGAAAGGGAGTGCCTTGACAAGATTGCGCCGACTTGTCTTGGGTACCGGCACGGATTGGATCAGGACGTCCAGAGCGGGAACCATGGCCACCACACGCATGCGCGACATGGCGGCGGCGACCTGTTTGGCATTTTCCGTGCGGGAATTTCCCTCAGGTCCAACCCAGGTGAGTGTATCGCCCGTTTCGGCATTCAGGTGAATGTAGGCATGGCTCCTCATTTTATGTATACCACCCCATTGATCTGTTCCTGTTGATCCATGTTTACAACACTCCCTGCCCACGCATCAATACGAGCATACCATTGTTGCTCCGGTTGAGCAGCGTAAACTGGTGAATTCGACTGGGTCCAATACGGGCATGGATCGTGACCAGAAAATGATGGCTTGATACGCCAATGCCGCGTGGCGTGACCACGTAACGGGAAAGGGTGGGTTCATTAACAAAATCGTTCATGTCCTGAAAGGGTTTTTGTTTGCGCCGTTCGAGCAGTCGTTCAACGTCACCGTCCTTGATATCCTCAACCAGGGTGCGCAGGATTTCCGGGGAAGCGGTGTTGACGTTAATGTCGGTATAGGATGGCAAAGCCGTCACATATGGCGCCAGTTTTTGGAAACTTTCATCGTCAAACCCTTTGATGACCCTCAATTCGGTCGTACTGACCAGGGGGCGATTGGCAGCTCGATAAGGGGGATCCATTCCCAGATAGTCGGGGTCTTCGGCCCCACCTGGACCGCCTAAATCTCCATTGGTGTCAATCCAGTCCGCCACTGCGTAAGCCAGCTCCGGACTGAGACCCTGGTGGAGGAGCAATCTGCGAAAGCGCCCCATGTCGAGCAGACTCTGGTTGCCGCCGACAATCAAATTGTTGAGGTTGAAACGACCTTCCATGTCTTCAATGTAGCCTGATACCACACCACGTTCGAGAACAATAGGCGCAATTTTTTCTGCCCAGTTTTCATCGAGGGTATCCAAGCCACCTTCCGTCAGGTCTTTGGCCAGCATTTTTTTGGCCCAGATTTCGCCCCCGAGAGCGATGAAACCGGCCTGATCCCGCGAAAAAATATTTTCTGTCCGGCGCATGTCGATGCGTTGAGTCTGGGTCAGGGACACGATGGCAGTCGAGGCCATGGCCACGACCAACAAGGCAATGATCAGGGCCACACCTTGCTCATTTGCCCGTCCCGGGTGAACTTGACGACGGTTCACTGGCTCACCTGATTCCGAATCTGGACCAGTTGGCGGATTCTTCCCCAGGAGCGGAGTTCGAGAACAATTTCGATGGCGCGCGGCAGATTGGTTCCGGTCAAATTGTTCCCCGATGGCCAACGGGTAAGCCAAGCCATATCCTTGTCCAGATAGCGCAGATCCACCCCGAGCAGATTGTCCAGCAGTATTTCCTCGTTTGGTGTGCTGTTGGGTGCCAGGTCCAACATCTCCCAACTGGATCGGGTCAATTGATTCTTTTCAAAAGAGTAGACAATACGTTGCAGGGCGCTGCGTTGCAATCGCCGGGGATTGTCGCGACCGGTACGGGTCAAGGTCAACAGATGGGAACCGGCGACAAGGCCATCCATGGCAGGCCGTTCAATGCCTTCCTTGTCACGGATGGCACGATCCACGGCCTGTTCAAGGTCGGTTCTGAACTGATTGAAAAAAATTTGCAGGCGCGCCAGTTCCCGGTTACGTCGCGTCACCTCTTCCTGGGTATTCAACAATGCTTTCAGGCCACCAAAAGCCATGACAAACATGATGCCGAGAATCGCAATGGCGATCAACAGTTCGACCAGGGTAAATCCCGGGGCAGGATGGCGGTCAATCCTGGAGACGGTGCGAAGAGAATGATCCTGGTTACGGTTGGCCAAGGTAACTCTCCAGGCGGGCAAGGGAAGATGATTTTTTATCCTTTCCCAACCGCACGGATATATCCAACCGTCGGACAGCCGCATCGGGTGTTGGCAATACCTGGATGGTCCATGACCATTCCCGATTGGCCATCTCTTCGTGGCCTGTCAGGGTTCCTGGATCTGGCCAGTGATTCATGATCTGCTGGTTGGTGGCCACATTCATGGCCACCCAGTGTGCCAGGACCCGATCCCGCATGGCGGCGGAATCTTCGGCCATGCGCCCGCCGGCAACCACCATGGCACCCAGAGCGGTAGCCAGAACAGCCAGTGCCACCAGAACTTCCAACAGGGAAAAGCCGCTTTCTTGAATCCGATATTCACGCATGTCAGGACTTGTCGGAACGCTGCAATTGCATTCCTCCCCGACCATTTCCCGACAGGGTCATGTGATAGCCATTGAGACCATGCAGTAGAAGTTTGAACGGTATGGACTCACCGGTCGTGCCAAACACCAACTGGGGTTTGCGATCACGATCCCCTTCGCCGGGCAGGGCAACCTGGCGATTTTCCAGAGCCAATTCGATATGAAAACCAGGCGGAAACGCACGTTTTCTCAAGATTTTATCGTTTAAATATTGCCAGTTGCCATCATCTGCCCGGGCCAGAAAAACATACCCTTCCTGGTAAAGTCGCATGCCGATTTCCCGACTGGTCAATATGGCCTCTTCGCCTGCCAGGGACATCAGGACTTTCAGGCGTTTTCCTTCTTCCTCGGCTTTTTTATCGGCCCCGGGGACACTGCGAACCATCATGGCCATGGAGGTCATGACGGCGATGATGATCATGACAACCAACAGTTCCAGGAGCGTGAACCCCTCCTCATTTGGCACATCTCTCCAGATGATCTTCTGCAAGCCGCGCACATGACTCTGCCGATTGTGCATGGATTTCATATTATTGGCAGATGTTGTCAATCTTCCAGATTCCAGTTGCCAATATCGGCATTGGTTCCGGTTCCCCCTTCCCGGCCATCGGCACCATAGGTGAACAAATCAAAGGTACCGCCATGAGTACCTGGTTGGAGATATTGATAGGGGCGTTTCCAGGGATCCAGGGGCATGCGGGCAATGTATCCACCCTCTTTCCAGTTGGGGGCTTCTGGTTGGCCGCGTGGCTTTTTGACCAACGCCTCCAGACCCTGGTCTGTGGAAGGATAGACATAATTGTCCAGTTTGTAGAGATTCAGGGCATTTTCCAGTATACGAATCTCTTGCTTGGCTTTGACCATGCGTGCCTGATCCGGGCGATCCATGATGCGGGGGGCTACCAGGGTGGCCAGGACCGCCAGAATCACCAACACCACCATGATTTCGATCAGGGTGAAACCGCCCACGTCCTGCTTTTGCTGCACATTCATGCCTGGCTCCCGTGAAAAATCATTTTTTCGTCAATTTTCGCCTGATCGTACCATTTTCATGGATCCCGGGTCGAAATTTATTTTCAGCATTCTCGCACTGTTTGGCAGCAGGACCCGTCCCAACCAGACCGTGCAGACGCATCAACTCACGAGTCAAAAATTTCCTCCAATGAGTTGGCTTTCAAGATGCGGAGACTCCACTTTTCCAGGGTTGACCGTTCTGTTTTGAGGATTTTTTCCCGAATTTGAACGGGCAGATTGCCAAATTTTTCTTCCAACAGGAGAAGAAGGATCATTGAAATTCCTTTTTGAAGTCCTTGGGTTTCCCACGGTTGCGTCCATTCCTGCACTGTTTCTGCCAACATGGCATCAATCTCCTGCAAGTCTGATTTTTCTGGAATTGTCTGTCCAGG
>JADGCO010000073.1:0-6049 GCA_015228935.1 Magnetococcales bacterium
ATCCGTGACCGGGCTGCCGATGTGTTTTCCGACATGTTCTGCAAGTTGTTGATGACCGACTCGAACCGGTTTTGCAGCGAACCGAGTGTGGCACGTATGCTGGCCACACTCGATATGGCCGAATCCAGGGTTGTGATCGCCGACATGGCCGCCGATCCATCACCAGCTATGGTGGCCATGGTCGAACACAAGGCCACGGCAGATGCACACCCGATGGTCACCGACAATTGTTGCCCGCTGTACGCCCCAACCTGAATTCCCATGGCGGTAAACGAACCGGTCAACAAGTTCATGCTGTTGAATTTCGTATTCTTGGCAATCCGATCCACTTCCGACAGGAGTTGGGTAAACTCCGAATTCAAACTGCTGCGATCTGTTGTTGTCAGGGTTCCATTGGCAGCCTGTACTGCCAACTCCCGCATCCTTTGCAAGGCGTTTGTGGTCTCATCCAGCGCACCCTCGGCAATCTGGATGGCCGAAATGGCATCATTGGTGTTGCGCACGGCCATGTTCATGCCGCGCACTTCCGCCGTGAACCTGGCCCCTATCCCCAACCCTGCGGCATCGTCCGCTGCCCGGTTGACCCGCAAACCAGACGCCAGACGTTCAAAAGTTTTGCCAAGCTTCAGACTGCTCTGACTCAATGATCGCTGGGCATTCAGCGATGCCACATTGGTCACCAATGATATCGACATCTCCAACACTCCTCCATGACAGGAAATTCACCGCATCATGAATTTCCTTAAGCACCCTTCCCTGGATCCTGGTGGGTTGTTCTTTTGCAAGGGTCAACCCCAACCCTTTTGTCTTGGCACCTGATCCATCCTGGATCACGTCACCACACCCTCACATCCTCTGCCAGACACGCCCATCGATACCCTGCAACATCAGTTCATATTCACCCCTTGACATCCTCATTCCCGTGGTCTGCCCCCGACCACTTTGCAATCGCCTCCCCGCCTCGATTTCATTTCATTCGTGCCAATCCACCCGTTCAATCCTCGCTCTGCCTGCGGCCCGACACTCCCGGCGATGGTCCCGGTGAGACTCTCTCCCGGCCTGTAAAAAAAAGCTGCTTTCTGCCACTTCCTGTGGCCATAGACATCCCTTTTCCATGGCCGGAATCCTCCTGATTCCGTCCCTCCCTGGATCATGCCCGCCGACCTGCCAGCCCGGCATGCTCCGGCATCTCCCTGTGCCGCTCCCGACCGCACGATTATCTTATATTTTCTTGCAAAACTCCTGTATTCCCCGTCATGCTCAAGCCCGGATCCTCCTAGCGCACCAGTTCCCGGCGGTTTCCAATCCGGTGGACCGGCTCATCCAGTATTGTTTCAATGACAGGAACCAGGGCAATCCCCTCGACTCCATTACGTATGTATCGCCTCGGCTCCCACGGCTGCCTTTGCACCGCAAACCGGATGGCCTTCAACCTCCTTGCACTGATATTCATGAGCAGAATCCTTTCCAGTACTGCCACACCATTCGTAAAATAACCAATTAATAAATCAGATCAACCTCTTGACATGCTAAAAACCTGCATCGGACCAATCCTGCTCAATGCGGACTTCTCTGGTAACCATTCAGCACCCTTTCAGGAAAAGCCTGGACGGTCTGCTTTTGCCAGGTTTCACGTCCGGCATCGCCTTCCCGGGTCATGACTCTCCCCACGCCCGGTCTGCTCCTGCCAGGTTTCACGCCCGGCATCGCCTTCCCGGGTCATGGCTCTCCCACACCCGGTCTGCACTTGCCTGGCATCCCTTCGGTCAAGACCCGATCACCTCACAGTCAATTCAACTCCCGGCCTTTCAAGCCAGGAACCCATGAATGCCGCTGCATCACGACTGTATGCACTCCTGGGCAGGATCATGATTGATGTGATTTGATCCGGCATCTTCAGCATGAACCACTTTTTACGTTTGGAAACAGACGATCCAGATTCCGGATTTGCATGCGCTGCCCAATCGGCAAACCTGTTCCCGCCTGCCTGGCGGAACAGATCCGCATGATTGACACAAATCCCGGAAATGTGAGACTCAATGCATGGGGGGACAACTCTTTTTCGCATCGAGCATTCCGTATTGACAAACTTGAATCATTCAGAAAAGACATGAGTGTACCTCCGACGCGCAAAACTTCCCTGGAAATTTTGCAGTTTTCATCCCTGCCTGGAGGTGAACTGTTCATTTTAAAGGGCCAGTCCAACCCTTTCAGAATCCGGACGCAGATCTTCCTGATCCCGTCCAACCACCGATTCCATTGTAAAGTCTCAGCAAATCCTGTCCAGAATTCAACATCCCCTGCCTGTTCGGGTTGTTCCGTCCTGCAATTGATTTATCGGCAACCCACTGTCACACCATGAACACTTTTTCCAGCCTGCCGGTTTTTGGAGAACCAAGACATCCTGCCAGAAACCCGGGCAACAGATCCGTCACCGTGAAGCCGGTGTCAGACCCATCACCGTCAAGCTTACAACATGTATCGGTGCCGGTGCCGACAATCTTGAACATTTTTTGCAGTGCGCGTTCATTTTTCAACGCTTGCCGCCGCGCCGGTCAACCGCCGTAATCCCCAATCCATCCGCCAATTCCGCCGCCGCCGGGGCATCCATCTTGCCCAGAACCTTGGCCGCCACCTTTTCCTTCATGACCTTCAATACCTTCAAGGCCACCTTGCGATCCAGCTTTTGCAGACGTTCCGCCGCCGCCCGCGTCTTCATGCCGGAATAGATCTTGGCCAGTCGCGCAATATTCTCTTCATTCTGTTTTTTCTCTTCTGCCAAATCATTTTCAATGGAGGTGCGCAGCCCCTCCAGGGCCGTAACCCGCTTGCCGAGCCGCTCCTCCATTTGCTTCAACTCTGTCTCTTTGGCATCCAGCACCCGACTGCGTTCCTCCAGCTCCAGGCGACGCTTTTCCAGCGAGTCCAACAATTGAATTGGATCCTTGAGCGGATTGACCGCTTCATTGGCAGCCCAGCCAGGAGCAACCAGGAACAGCCAAACCAGTAACCCTGACAGACAGCGGATTGTATTTGTCATCCGGAATCCCCTGTTCAATGGACCAACTCCTCATCCCATGCCCGGCGCTGAAAACAGTCAGGGAGCATCCTTGAACTGCATCAGGCCAATCGCGTCTAACTCTTTATTTTCAATATGCAACTTCTCAGAATTGAGCCTTTCACCCTCTTTTTCCTGGAGCTTTTCGGTCTTCTTGAGCTGAACCCGGACCGCATGCCAGGCATCCCGGGACTTGCTCACTTCCTCCCGCGCCTGCTGAATGCTGACCTGCAACCGCCGCCGCCGCACCATCTGTCCACGGAAAAAATTTTCATATATGGCCGGAGAGACACGCAATGAACCCGACACCTGCAACTGCCGCACCTCTTCCCGGGCCTGTTCGGTCTCCTGATCGATCTTCTGCAACCGCATCCGCAACCCCTCCATCCAGGCCAAATTGCGTGAATAAACCATGGCTTCGGTCTCTTCCTGGATCCGTCGCAACTCCACCAATCGGGAAAAACGATTCACTGCCATATTCTGCAACCCATCCATTCATGACATGCCGCACATCACCCGGATCGAAAAATTCAATAAGAGGCTGTCTATTCACTTTCGGATAAAAAAAATTGGAAAGGAAGATTTTATTGGGGCTCCGCCCCAAACCCCGCCAGGAGGAAGGGCACAGCCCTTCCTCCTGGACCTCCATCCCAGTTTTTTATTCTTTTTTTTTCGGAAATTATCATGTTTTTTGACAGCCTCTCATGTTGACGGAATGGGAATGGAATCGTACAGGGTAGGGGAGAACAAGTCGTGGCAAATCTGGATGCATGCATTGGTGGAACGCCCCTGGTCGATCTGGACCGATTGTCTGCGCCATTTCCGCAGGTGCGCATTCTGGCGAAACTGGAAGGCAACAATCCGGGGGGATCAGTCAAGGATCGTGCGGCGTTGGGCATGATCCTGGGTGCGGAGGCTCGCGGGGAGCTGCGCCCGGGTGTCCGGATCATCGAGGCGACCAGCGGCAATACAGGCATTGCCCTGGCCATGCTTGCTGCCCGGCGTGGATATCCGCTGACCCTGATCATGCCGGAGAGCATGACCATCGAACGTCGCGCCACCATGGCGGCCTATGGAGCGGATTTTGTCCTGACACCCGCCGCCGCGAGCATGGAAGGCTCCATTGACCGGGCGCGTGACATGGTGGCGCAGGGCGAGGGCATCATGCTCGATCAATTTTCCAACCCGGACAACTGGGGCATCCATCAGCGGACCACCGGCCCGGAAATCTGGCGGGATACCGATGGCAAGGTGACCCATTTCATCAGTTCCATGGGAACCACGGGTACCATCATGGGGGTATCACGGGCACTGAAAGCCCGCAATCCGGAAATCCAGATTATCGGCGTGCAACCGGAAGAAGGGGCCAAAATTCCGGGTATTCGGCGTTGGCCCGCAGCCTACCTGCCCAAAATATTCGATTCCCGGCGGGTGGATCGCGAAATGGATGTCTCCGAGGCGGAATCCCTGGAAATGGTCCATCGCCTGGGCAGGGAAGAGGGAATCTTTGCCGGCATCTCTGCCGGGGGTGCCGTGGCGGCGGCGGTCCGCCTGGCCAAAGAGTGTACGACCCCGGCCTGTATTGTCGTCATTCTGCCTGACCGGGGTGATCGTTACCTCTCCATGAATCTGTTCAAGTGAGGCGTTGTCTGGATTTTATAATTTTCTTTCCTTGATTTCCCGCCACAGGGACCGGAAAGCGTCGGCCTCCGGGGAGGTGCGGGCGTAGGTGAAGATGGGTGCCCGCTTGATGCCCATGGATTCGATGACGTTGGAGTCCGGAATCATGGATTTGAGAAAAATGGGGTGTTGCTCCAGGACGTTCCGGGTCACGACCTGATGGATGGGTTTGTTCAGGTTGACCTGATTGAAAAACGGGGCGACACGGAGTTTTTTTGTGCGACGATTCAACAAAAACTGCACAAGTTTGTTGTACGCCCGCAGAGAGAGCGTGGAGGGGATCAGGGGAATCACCAGAACGTGGGATACCCGGAACACGTTTTCCGCCACCAGCGACAATCCCGGAGGACAATCCAGGAAAATGTGGTCGTATTCGTGCGCCAAAAGCTTGAGAATACGGGCAAATGTCTTGACCGGGTCGTTTTTGTCGTGCAGATACTGGTCCAGATGGCGATAGGAAATATCGGCGGGCAGCAGATCCAGATTGGGATAGCCGGTCGTGCGCAAATACTCTTCCAGGTCGGGCTTGCTTTTCAGGATGGCTTTGGCACCGCCCTTGATTTTTGGTTTGACACACAGGAAAAAGCTGGTTCCTCCCTGAGGGTCCAGATCCCAGATGACAGTTCGCACTCCTTCCGCAGCGGAAAGATAGGCCAGATTGACCGTGTTGGTGGTTTTTCCCACACCGCCCTTGAAATTGTAGACAGAAAAAATTTTCATGACGCTTTGCTGTTCCCCTGTTTCTGACCCGGTGAATCCCTCCTTATCCCCCATCGCCAAGATAAAGGCAATGGCCATTGAAAGGGAACTCTCCATGGTGTTATCGTGCAGCGAATTCAGTCCGATGGTGCAAGAGATGTCATAAAAATTGTCTCAAGAAGGGCCAAAGAGAGGGTTCCATGCGCATTGCTGTTGCCTATGCTGAAGCCAAACGCCAGGTGTTGACCGAATTTGATATTCCGGAAGGGACCACGGTGGGGGATGCCATCAATAAATCCGGCATCCTGGGAAAATTTCCGGAAATCGACCTCACCACCAATAAAGTGGGCATTCACGGCAAAATCGCCGCAACCGACCAGGTGTTGCAGCAAGGGGATCGGGTGGAGATATACCGTCCGGCCATGGGCAAGCCGCCCAAAAAAACCCGTGATGCCGCCAAAAAGACCACAGAGGATGACGATACCGGCACGGATGAAACCTGAATTCCCGGCTGAATTTCTGGCTGGGTTCCAGGCTGACATTCAGGGCGGGTCTTTGGCTGGGTTCCAGGCTGACATTCAGGGCGGGTCTTTGGCTGGGTTCCAGGCTGAG
>JADGCO010000073.1:6148-20138 GCA_015228935.1 Magnetococcales bacterium
CATTCAGGGCGGGTCTTTGGCTGACACTCTGGCTGGTGTTCCGGCTGAGTCCCTGGTCCGTTTTCGTCTGGATATTGAATATGCCGGGGAGGGGTTTGCAGGGTGGCAACGGCAGGCATCCGGCACAACTCTGCAAGGGGTCCTGGAAGACGCACTGGCGCGGCTGTGTGGGCATCCCGTCACCCTGATGGGTGCGGGACGGACGGATGCCGGCGTGCATGCCCTGGGCCAGGTGGCTCATTTCGATACGTGCCGTCCGCGTCCGGAAAAAGTATTGGTGCGTGCCCTCAACTCGACCACGCCTCCGGCTGTCACTGTCTTGCGCGCCGTGCAGGTTCCCAGGACCTTCCATGCCCGCTATTCGGCCCGTTACCGCGAGTATTTCTATCGCATCAGTGATCGGGAGACCCCGCCAGCCCTGGAAAGGGGGCGTCTTTGGCATGTTCCGTTTGCCCTGGCAGAGGACAAAATGCGACGGGCGGCGCAGGTTTTGTTGGGAACCCATGATTTTTCCGCCTTTCGTGCCGCCAAATGCCAGGCCAAATCCCCAATCCGGATCGTCAGTCGCATGGAAATTCAACGTCTGGAAAAAGAGATCCGGATCGTCATGGGAGCCAACAGTTTCCTGCACCATATGGTCCGGAATATTGTCGGCTCACTCGTTCTGGTCGGGCAGGGGAAAGAGTCGGTTGCCTGGTTTGCCAGGATTTTTGCAAATCGGGATCGTACCCGGGCAGGGGCAACCGCCCCGCCCCAGGGTCTCTATTTGAACCGGATTCTTTATTGATCACGCGGCCTCCAACACGGTTTGAGCAAACCGGATCAACACATCAGGAAAGGCGGCAAGCATGGACGCAATCCAGGGCATCGTTCTCGGACTGATCCAGGGGATTACCGAACTTCTGCCGGTTAGTTCCTCGGGACATTTGATTCTTGTCCCTTATTTTTTGGGATGGCAGGATCAGGGGCTGTTGTTCGATATGGCCCTCAACACCGGGACCCTGTTGGCCCTGATGATTTATTTCCATAGAGACATCATGGAATTGACAACAGGATGGTTCAGGTCATTCCAGGGTGGTCTGGCTGACAATCCCCATGGTCGCTTGGCATGGGCCGTGGCACTGGGCACCATTCCTGCCGGCGTGGCCGGAATTGTGATCAAGGATTTTGTCGAGGGGTCTGGTCGGGATCCGAAAATTGTGGGCAGCACATTGATTTTTTACGGTATGTTGCTTTGGTGGGCTGACCGGCGCGCCTCTCTGAGCCGGCAATTGTCTCTGCTGACCCTGCGCGATGCCCTGTTGATCGGTCTGGCCCAGGTCCTGGCCCTGATTCCCGGAACCTCCCGGTCCGGTATCACCATGACCGCCGCTCTCCTGCTCGGTTTCAATCGGGATGCCGCCGCCAGATTTGCCTTTCTCCTGGCCATTCCCATCGGAGTGGCCGCCGCCATCCTGGACATAAAAGAGTTGTTGCACGCCAACATCACCAGCGCCGCCTGGGAAAAAATCGGTATTGCCTTTGTCGTTGCAGCCCTCTCTGCCCTGGTTGTCGTTCATTGGCTGCTTGGGTGGGTGCGCCGCCACACCATGACCCCGTTCGTGGTCTACCGGGTTATTCTTGGCCTCATCGTCTATTGGCTGGCTTTTGGACGGTAGGGGTTGGATTCATGGCTCGATCAAAACGGAAACATGCCGGCAAGGCGGTCAAATCTGTCCAGCCCATGCGCCCCGAAGATGGAACCGCGCTCCTTCAGGATGGTCGTTGGCGGCAGGCTATTGATTTTTTCAAGCCATTGGCCAAGGAAGATGCCCAGTATCGGGAGCCTTTGATCAAGGCCTATCATGGCCGGGCGCAGGAGCTGGCAGGCAAGGGGATGTTCACCGAGGCCGTTGCCATGCTGGAAAATACCCTCCAGTTGGGTGGACCGCCGCTGGAACCGACCCTTTATTTTCCCCTCCTCATGCAGGCCAAATGGGTGGGCAAGGGGGTGGGATTGCTGTTGGCGGAAGAGACATCCTGGCGCAATGAATTTCCCGATCTCTGGGAAAAAGGTCAAGAGTGGCTGGCGGT
The DNA here is from genome assembly GCA_015228935.1 of Magnetococcales bacterium. Taxonomy (NCBI): domain Bacteria; kingdom Pseudomonadati; phylum Pseudomonadota; class Magnetococcia; order Magnetococcales; species Magnetococcales bacterium. The sequence continues at coordinate 8,222 of JADGCO010000073.1, forward strand.
TCTTCTCCTGACGGGTGATGCGGAAGTCTTGCGTGCCCTGCCGGAAAAATCTCCCCTGCCTGCCCAGAGGGATTGTCTCCTGCAAGCCCTGACAGCCTGGCAGAAAGGGGATGACGCCACAGCCGGGCAGAAACTCAGGGAGGTTCCCCTGCGTTCCCCTTTTCGTCGCTGCCGCATCGTGCTGCAAGCCCTGTTGGAACCGGATGCAATCCGGGCAGGACAGCTTTTGGATGCCATTCCCAGGGACTCCCTGCTGACGGAGTGGGCAGATGTGATCAGGAGCATGCGGGATGATCCTGCCAGGCAGGGGACAGTGCTGCAATCCTTGTCGGAACCAGGTTTTCGTCTGGCCGGACGTCTGTTGGGCATGTCGGAACATCATCAGTCCCTGTTCCGGGATATTGCCGGCAAGGCCGGTGAACCCAAAGAGGTTTTCACCAGGATTTTGAAGGCCAGAAATCCACCCTGGTCCCCGCAGGAAGCCGAGCAGGTATGCCTGGCCCTTTTGCCGTTCCATCCCTCCGGTATGCAGCACCATGAAAAACAGTTTGGACCTCTGGTTGCGTGGCAGCGATACCGATTGCAGGCCATTCATGAGGAACGTGCAGGGCTTTCGTCGTCTGCGGTGCATGGCTGGAATGTTTGTGCAGAAATGTTGCGCAAGGACTCTGACAACCAGGTCAACCGTCTGCGCATGGCTGTCATCTGTCGTCATGTGGCGCAACTGCTCAGAAAATCCGACAGGGACCATATCCCGAAACTGAAGGAGAGCCTGGATCATGATCCGGAGCATCGGGAAACCTGGTTGGCCGTGCTGGCCAGTCACGCCCAGGATGCGCAGCCAACCGAGCGTCGTCATTGGGTTGACAGAGCCTTGCACCATTTTCCCCAGGATACAGCTATACTGGAAGCGGCCATGGATCTGGCCTTGGCCACCAAGGCTTTCAAAAAGGCTGCCAATCTGGCCCGCAAAATTCTGGAACAGGATCCCATACACGGCAGGGTACGGGTCAAGATGATTCGTGCCCATCTTGCGCATGCCCGCAAGCAAATGAAAGCTGGGCGTCAGGATCTGGCGGAAAAAGAGGTGGAGCAGGCCAGAACCATGGATCGTGCAGATGCCCCCGATGCCACCTTGACCATTTTCCGGGCGTTGTTGGCCACGATCAAAGGTGACCAGGTCGTGGCCGGGGAGCTGTTGTCCGCTACCGGACAATCCCTGCATTTGCCTCTGGGTGCTGCCTTTCTGGCCGCCGTGGAAGCCAGACGCCTGCATTTGCCCATCAGCATGATGAAAAATTACCAAAATTCGTTCTACGAATTATTGAAAACCTCCCGGGAGTTGAACGATCTGGGACGCATGGTGGAGATTGCCCGGGAATCCATGCCTGTCACCGATGCCGCAGTCAAAAAGGTGCTGGAACCCGTGCAGCAGGAGTTGCAACGTCTGGCCCGAGGTACCTGCTCCCGACAAACTTTTGAAATGCTCTGTGAATTCTGGCTTGAAAATGATCTTTTCGATATTTTGAGAATTTTTGCCAAACAGGGATCGCGACCGTGGCCTGATCAACCAGTCTGGGTATATTACGAAATCTATGCAAAAACCAGAGGGATTGGAAAAAATTTTCATTTGTCCGATTTGAGTAAATTGAAAATGGCTTTGCAACAGACACGGGATTCCAATGACTATCGTCTTGCCGAGCGCATTCACCGGTTCGTGAGACTTCTGGACAGCGGTTCGTCGCCCTTCAGAATGCCATTTTTTGGTGATTTTGATGAGGATGACGGGGATGAATTTGATGAAGATGCGTTTGATGACCTTGATGCATCTTCGCTGCCACCCGATAATCTGGTTTTCATGATGTTGCGCATGATGCTTGATGAGACACTGCCGGGTTGGCGTCACAAGGAACGTTCCCTGGCCAGGAATCTGGTTATGGAATTACTTGGGAAGGCTCCCTTGCCTGAGCAGGATGTTGAACTCATCGTGGAAGCCTTTTTGGATCAGGAGATGACCAAATTTTTTGGGGAACCATCCCGGGAATCATCCGGGGAACCTTCCGGATCCTCTGGGGAACCGTCTCGGGAGTCATCCGGTGAACCGTCCGCTAAACCGTCCAGGAAGTCACCTGGGAAAGGGTCCAGGGAGCCATCCGGGAAACCCTGTTTTGAAGACCCCCGTCAGCGTAAACTGGATTTGGATTTTGATGAGTGAGCCATGGTTGATCCCTATAAAATACTTGGGGTGGGTGTCGATGCCGACGATGAGGCAATTCGCAAGGCCTATTTGCGACTGGTCCGGGAATTTCCCCCGGAGCGGGATTCGGAACGATTCCAGGTCATACGGCGTGCTTATGAAACCCTGGAAAATCAGCGGAAACGCCTGGAGTATCAACTTTTTGCGACGCCGGAGGTCGATGTGACGCCGTTGTTGACCGCCTGTCTGCGACAGAGAAACCCGCAACGTCTTGATATTGGTGAATGGTTGAATGTGTTGCGTCATGCGTTGAAAGAGCATCGTTTCATTGGAGGTGACAGGTGATGCAGGAGACCCAAGAACTCTTGCTGGAACAGTTCCGGGTTTTGTTGGAGCAGTCCAAAGAGGAAGATGTTCCGACCGACAGTGTTGTTCCTGATCTTCAGGCGCTGTTCATCGAGCTGGTCGCCCTCAAAAACGAGGTGCGCATCGAATCACGCCAGGTCAAATCCGCCCTGGATCAGTTTCGGCAGGTGTTCGAGCTGGTGGATGGCAGCCAGAAAAGTTTGCAGCGGGAACTGGAACGCACCCGCGATGAAGAACAGGGACGCCTGCGTTCCCTGTTGAAAAAATGGTTGTTGGAAATGCTGGAGGTCCGGGATCGGATGGAGGCCGGATTGGCGGCCATGGAGAGCCATCGCCTGCCGCGTCTGGTACGGTGGTTTTCTCCCGGGGAAGCGGCCTGGCTGGAAAGCATGCGGGCCGGACAGACCCTGGTTCTCAAACGCCTGGATGCCATGCTGGCTGCCCGACAGGTGCGGGCCATTCCGGCCATCGGGGAACCTCTCGATCCCCACTGCATGCGGGCCGTGGCCACCGCCTGGCAGGAAGGGGTCGCCGAAGGTGTGGTCATTGAGGAAGCCCGCAAGGGATTTTTCTGGGAAAATGATATATTGCGTCTGGCAGAGGTGAAGGTCAACCGGCGGGAAGGTGAATCGAATGACTGAGATCATCATGGGCATTGATCTGGGCACCACCAATTCGGAGGTTGCCGTGTTTCAGAATGGCCAGATGCGGGTGTTGGCCAACGCGGCAGGTGAACGCATTGTGCCCTCTTTTGTCGGACTGGCCGATGATGGCACCCTCCTGGTCGGGCAACCCGCCCGCAACCAGTATATCGTTCATCCCGAGCGCACCATCAAGTCGATCAAACGACGCATGGGCGAGGCCATCCAGGTTGCCATGGGGAGCGTATCCTATACGCCCCAGGAAATTTCGGCCATGATTCTGCGCCATCTGCGGGAAATCGCCGAGGCCGCCTTGGGACATGCCGTGCAAAAGGCCGTGATCACGGTTCCAGCCTACTTTTCCGACGTGCAGCGGCAGGCCACCCGGGAGGCGGGAGAGATTGCGGGTCTGGAGGTGGTGCGCATCATCCAGGAACCCACGGCAGCCGCCCTGGCCTACGAGGCCGGACATCGGGGCAGCCGCCGCATCCTGGTTTATGACCTGGGTGGCGGAACCTTCGATGTCTCTGTGGTCCGCATCGAGGATGACGTGGTGGAAGTCATCTCCAGTCATGGTAACAACCATCTGGGAGGCGACGATTTTGACCAGAAGATCGTCGATCACCTCGTGGCCCATCTGCAACAGGAGCAGGGGATCGACATCAAGTCCGATGCCCTGGCCATGGCCCGCCTGCTACGCAGCGCCGAAGCCTGCAAACGTCAACTCTCCGATCATCCCTTCGCCACCATCGAAGAAGAATATTTGACCGAACAGGCAGGCAAGCCCATCCATCTGGTCAAGGAACTCTCCCGCCAGGAATACGAGGAGATGATCACGCCGTTCATCGAAGAGACCCTGGCTGCGGTCCATACGGCCCTGAACGGGGCGGGTCTGACGGCTTCCGCCATGGATGAGGTTTTGCTGGTGGGCGGGGCGACCCGAACCCCTCTGGTTCGCGAGCGTTTGAAGGAAGTTTTTGGTCTGGTTCCCCGGAGTGAAATCGATCCGGACCTGTGCGTGGCCATGGGAGCGGCCATCCAGGCCGCCGTGATCGGCGGGGAAAAAGCCTCTTCTGTATTGGTGGATGTCACACCCTACACTTTCGGCACCAATGTCGTCGGTGAGCTGGATGGTTATTGGCGGCCTTTTGTCTTCTCGCCGATCATCCGCAAAAATACCCCGATTCCGGTGAGCAGGAGCGAAGTTTATTTCACCATGAGTGACAACCAGAAGATCGTCGATGTGAGCATCTATCAGGGCGAGCATCTGGATGCCCTGCAAAATATCAGGATTGGCGATTTTCGGGTCGAGGGGTTGAGTGCTGTACCCTCCGGCAATGAAATCATTCTGCGCCTGGACCTCGACCTGGATGGCATCCTGCGCGTGACTGCCCGGGAAAAGCGTACCGGTCTGGAAAAACACATCACCATCGAAAATGCCATGACCAAACTGGGCGAACAACACCTGAACGAAGCCCGTTCTCGGGTGGCGGCCCTGTTTGCTGACAACGCAGATGAGGCAGACGTAACAGAAGATGCCGATGACCAGGGCAATCCCGTTCCGGCCCCTGCCAGGAACCATCAGGATGTGGTGCAGGCCAAAGCATTGGTGGAAAAAGCCGAACGCATGCTGGAACAAGCCACACCCGATGACCGGGAAGAGATGGTCAACCTGGTCGAGCAAATCCGGGATGGTCTGGCCGCCGGAGATACGGCAGCCGTCAAAAAAGGGTGCGAAACTCTTGCCGAGATTTTGTTTTATCTGGAAAGTTGATGCCGGTTGAAGAGTTGCCGTGGAACGCTGGAAAGTGGATGCCGGTTGGAGAGTTGCTGTGGAACGTTGTCCGATTTGTCGAGGTACCCTGGGTGAAACAGGCCAATGTCAGCGTTGCGGTGCCGACCTGGCCCCCGTATTTCAGGCACGGAAACAGGGTCGGATACTGTTGCAACAGGCCGTGGTCTGCATGGTGGCCGGTGATGACCAAAAAGCCCTGGAATTGTTGCGTCGGGCGGCCCTGTGGCACAGGCAACCATTGATTGATCGGCTCTTGTCTCTCCTGGAAAACAGGGCGCAAACCATGGACGGCCTCGATCACCGTTTTGGCTGCCTGATACCCGGACCCAGATGCATGATCGTGTGACGAACCGGTTTCAGGACGCAGTCGATATGAAATTTCGCGGTCATATCGACTGTGGGAACGCAGAGTGATTGTCTCCCCTGCCAGATTCTTTCATTACACGACTTGGAAGGTCAGGTTTCTGTGTGGTAAAAACAACTTTGGATATTGAGCCAAATATTCAATTTGAATCACGGCAGTTGATGTAACAATAACATGAATCAGGTGAGTTGTTTTGACTGCTGGATAAACAAGGTTCCCAGTTCCCAACGGGTTTGCAAAGAGAGTGCATGCTTTCGTCAACCGCACACTGAAAACATTCACTGAGGGGGATCATTTCTGGTACACTGGCCAACAGGCAGCATCGTGACCCGTTGTCAGGAGGAAACCATGTCGCAAACTTTGACCGTCGATGATATTTGGAAGCTTTTTCAGGAAACCAACCGGATATTCAAGGAATCGGAAGCCCGGTCCAAGGAATCAGCAGCCAGATTGGAACATGATCTCCAGGAAACCAGACGGATCATGCGGGAGAATCACGCCGAAACCGAAAGGATCATGCGGGAGATTCGGGAAAACAGTGCCGAATCCGAGAGAAAAATGCGGGAAAACAGTGCCGAAGTCGAAAGAAAAATGCGGGAAAGTCATGCTGAAACCGACCGCGTGGTCAAGGAGGTTTCAAGACAGGTAGGCCAATTGGGAAGTCGCTGGGGGGAGTTTGTGGAAGGGTTGGTTGCTCCGGCTTGTGAAACCATTTTTGCCGAACGAGGTATTCCCATTCACAAAGTCAGCCCCCGCATCAAAGCCAAACTGCCTGGCAACCGACACATGGAAATCGATCTGCTGGTCATGAATACGAGCATGGTGGCTTTGGTTGAGGTCAAAAGCAAATTGAAGCATGATCATGTTCGAGAACATTTGACGCGATTGACTGAGTTCAAGGAATTTTTCCCGGAATATGCGGACAGGCGGGTGATGGGAGCCGTGGCCGGCATTGTGATTGAAGAAAGTGTCGATCGCTACGCCATGAACGAAGGTTTGTTTGTGATCGTGCAGTCCGGTGATGCCGTGCATCTGGCGAATGACACAGCCTTCCAGCCTCGCATCTGGTAGGATTTGTTTTGCAGGTCACCGGGAACAAAGGGTGGTGACCCAAGATGACCTGACCGATTGTCACGATGCGCTCCACCGTAAATTCAAGGTGAACAGGTCATGGCATGGCACCACCGAACAAAGGAGAGAAATATGTACTATGCGATCATGGGAGAGGATGTGGAGAACTCTCTTTCCCGGCGGCGTCAGGTCCGACCGGCCCATCTGGCGCGTCTGGAAATTTTGACCCGGGAAGGGCGTCTGTTGTTGGCTGGCCCTTTTCCGGCCATATCCGCCGAGGATCCCGGCGAGGCCGGTTTTACCGGCAGTCTGGTGGTGGCCGATTTTGCATCGCTGGCTGAAGCCCAGGCCTGGGCCGATCAGGATCCCTACGTCGCTGCCGGAGTCTACGCCCGGGTCACCGTCAAGCCTTTCAAAAAAGTCCTGCCATGATGACCATCCGGGTTGTCTGGCGTTTCTGAAGTTGCTCCTGGTCGGGAGAGTGTGTCATGAGGGAGAGCGTGTCATGAAGAGAGTTCTGGTTCCCCTGGCCCAGGGATGCGAAGAGCTGGAAGCCGTCACCCTGATCGATCTGTTCCGCCGTGCCGGCATCGAGGTTGTTTCCGCCGGCCTGGATGACCAGCCGGTCAAGGCCAGTCGGGGCGTGGTCCTGATCCCGGATGCCACCCTCGATCAGGTGATCGGGCAGGAGTTCGATCTGATCGTTCTGCCCGGCGGTCTGCCCGGTACCGAACGACTCAACAAGGATCCGCGCATCAAATCCCTGCTCCAGAAAATGGCTGCCGCCGGCAAGTACGTCGCCGCCATCTGCGCGGCCCCATCCGTTCTGGCCAACGCCGGCGTGTTGCAGGGACGCAAGGCCACCAGCTATCCCGGGATTCTGGAAAAAATGTCCCTTCCCACGGTGACCATCCTGGATACACCCGTGGTTACCGACGATCGGATCATCACTTCCCGTGGCCCGGGAACCGCTCTTCTCTTCGGTCTCGACCTGATTGAAAAATTGGCCGGTGCCGCCAAACGACTCGAAGTGGCCAAAGGATTGCTTGTTGATTCCCATACCGGACTCCCCACCTGATTTTCGTCTTTTCTCGGCACAGATTTCACGGTATCCCACCTTTTTCCATCAAACGGGTGGCTCTTTGTTTCGTTGTCCTTTAGAATGGGGGGATGTCGTGAATTCAATATGCAGGGGATTCCATTGTGAGCAGAATGACGGATGACGAACTCATCGAGGAGCTGAAAGCCCGCTTTGACAGTACCAAGCAGGCCCTCCACGATGTCAAGATGGTTACGAAAAAGCTGGAAGTCGTCAACAAAAAACTTGAAGCTTCCGAAAGGGTCAAGAGCAACTTCGTCTCCCACATGAAGAATGAGATCAACAATCCGTTGACCTCCATCCTCGGTCTCTCCCAGCAATTAATGACCATGGAAGAGCCTAACCGGGAAATCGTCGCCTCGGTCAGCACCATGATCCATTCCGAGGCTTTCAATCTGGACTTCCAACTGCGCAACATTTTTGCCGCCGCCGAACTGGAGTCAGGTGACACGGAAATTCATGTCAACGTGGTGGATGTGGATACGGTCGTCATGGAAACTGTGGACTCCTTCGAACATGTCATCCTCCAGAAGCGTCTTTCCGTCGGATACAATCGAAAAGCCCAGTTTGATGCCAAGGAACACCTTTTTTTCAAGACCGATGCGGAAAAGCTTCAGTTGGTTTTTGCCAATTTGTTCTCCAATGCCATTGAATTCAATAAGGACGACGGCAGAATCTATATCGATCTGCGCATCCAGGACAATCGGCTCCTGCTCTCGGTGACCGACACCGGGGTCGGCGTGGACAAAAGCCAGATCAGCCGGATTTTCGACCGCTTTGTGCAGTTGGAATCCGGAACCACCAAAACCCATCGAGGCCACGGACTGGGCCTGAGCATCACCAAGGCCATCGTAGACATGCTGGAAGGATCCATCTCCGTCAACAACACCACCTTCGGGGCTGATACCACCACAGTCGTGGAAAACAAATCCGGGAAAGTGCAGCGATCGGGTTGCACATTCACCATTGCCATTCCGGAAGTGGAAATGGATGTTGACGCCGCCGCCTTTTCCGTGGATGGCAATGAGTTCTTCTTCGACGATGAGAAAATCGAGGCCTTTTGATGGGTTCGGACCTCAACCAACAAAAAGGAAACGACCCGTTTCTGTTGCCGGGACAACTTTTTGCCAAAAAAGGGCAATTCAAGATCACCACAGTATTGGGATCGTGTATTGCCGTCTGCCTGTGGGATCCGTCCCTGCGGTTGGGTGGCATGAATCACTTCAAACTCCCCCTCTGGAACGGTGATGGCCTCCCTTCCCCCAAATACGGCAATATCGCCATCACGAAACTGATTGAGGCCATGGTGGGAATCGGTTGCCGGAAAGCCTCCCTGAAAGCCAAAATTTTTGGCGGGGGTGCGGTCCTGCAAAGTTCCAGCGGCCTCCTCAATGTCGGCGAACGTAACATCAACGCCGCACGCGATATCCTGCGTGAACAGGGTATTCCCATCGTCGCAGCGGATGTCGGGGGAACCTCAAGCCGTAAAGTTATTTTTAATACCTACGAGGGTACCATACTTTTGAAAAAGGCCAGTTCCGCCTGACAGGGAATCTTGTCCGAGGGGTTCGGCGTGACGGCTCATGATGCAGGAAGGAGTCAACCATGCCAGGCTTTGGCATACCGGGAATCGGCAGCTTGCGTTCGGGTGGCATTCTTTGTTTTGGTGACAGTCTGACCGAAGGGTATGGTGTCGGGCATGACGAGTCCTACCCATATTTTTTGCAACAGCGTCTGCGGGAACAGGGCCACTCCCTGCGCGTCATCAATGCCGGCATCTCTGGTGAAACCACCGGTGATGCCCTGCAACGCCTGAAAAAAGCCATCCGGACCCAACCCGATTTTGCCATCATAGCCCTGGGAGCCAACGATGCTTTTCTGGGTGTTCCCCATGCCATCATGGAGGGCAATCTGGCGGAAATTATCGTGGCTTTTCAGCAGGCCGGCAGTCGGGTCATTCTGGGCGGCCTGGCGATCCCGGCCATTTTTGGAGTTCGGGATCCCCAACAATTTGCGGCCATCTTCCCTCAGTTGGCCATGCGTTACGGAATTGCCCTGGTGCCGGATTTTTTGGCCGGCGTACCCGGCCAACGCCGCTACAATCTTTTGGATGGCTTTCACCCCAATGGTGCGGGGTATGCACTGATCATGGAAAATGTCTGGTCCGTTTTGCAACCGTTGCTGCCTGTGCCCTCATAGGTTGAACATGAACGAACCTGGCAATGATCTCCTCGCCATCGCATTCCTGGCAGGGTTTTTGGGGGATTCAAGCATGCCAATTCGGGGTATCATGGCTCTGCTTTGGGACTGGATTGCTGTGCCGATTCGGTTCATGATTCACATGGTGTCGGGATGGCATTATACTGTAAACTGGTGAATGTTTCCCGCCAGGCAAAACGGGAACGGCGTTCAAGGCGTCCATATACGATAAATCCTTGACGGCAGGATGTGGTATTGGGAATCAGCTTTCTCTCCTGCGTGGGGTGAATCAAGAAGAAAGAGACGGGGTCAAAATGGGAAATATGCCAAACCCTCCGATCAATCAGGATATTCTGCCACAAGGTGCGTTTGATTTTTTCATGCTGGCGGAACAGATGCCTGATGGCGTCGTGATACACAAGGCAGAGCGGGTCTTGTTTGCCAACATTGTCGCGGCTGCCATGACGGGAGAAGAGAATGGCGCGATTCTGGCGCAACGCTCCTTCCTGTCCCTGTTTCACCAGGACTCCCGTCCGACCGTGGAAAACATGGTCCAAGCCTTGTTGCAGGGACCTGAGCAGTTTCAACCAACGGAAATGAAATGGTTGCGACGAGACTCCAGGGTCGTGCCGGTGGAAATCACCATGGCGCGTTGCCAGATTGGTGGAGAACTGGTCCTGATTTCACTCGTTCGTGACATCAGCAAACGCAAGGAGGCGGAAGAGCGCATCCTGCATCAGGCCAACTATGATACCCTGACCGGATTGCCCAACCGTGCCCTGTTCCTGGACCGTCTGCAACATGAATTGACCCGTGCCAAGCGCAGTCGCAGCCGTGTGGCCTTGATGTTCATCGATCTGGATCGGTTCAAATGGGTCAATGATACCCTGGGACATGCCGCCGGGGATCAGCTCTTGCGGGAGGCTTCAGCCCGGCTGCTCTCCTGCCATCGTGAATCGGATACGGTGGCCCGGCTGGGGGGGGATGAATTTACCGTCATCCTGCCTGACATGGCGCGTGGACCGCATGCCGAACGGGTCGCCGCGCAAATTTTAAAGGTGTTGGCAAAACCCTTCATCCTGAGTGGACAGGAGGCCTTCATCTCCGGGTCCGTGGGCGTCACCATCTTTCCCGACGATGGCAATGAACTCGATGAACTGCTGCGCAACGCCGACAGCGCCATGTATTACGCCAAAAATGATGGACGTAATGCCTACCGTTTTTTCACCCCGGACATGCAGGCCGAAGCCCTGGAAAAAGTGGCCCTGGAAAAAGATCTCCATCGCGCCATGGAACGCAACGAACTCGTCATCCATTACCAACCCATTTTCGACATACAAAAAGACCTTCTTGTGGGGGCCGAAGGGTATATGCGCTGGTTGCATCCCAAACGGGGCTTCATCTCGCCGGAATTGTTTATTCCCATGGCCGAGGAGATTGGTCTCATCGCCACCATGACCGAGTGGATGTTGCATACCGGATGTACGCAGGCCCAGGCGTGGCGCAGCCAGAAAAGCCATCACGCCAACTTTTTCATCTCCTTGAATCTCTCCTGCACCCGCTGCCGGGAACTCTCCACCGATGACAAAATTCCCGGAATTTTGCGCGACACCGGTCTGCCGCCCACTGCCCTGGTCCTGGAGATTACCGAGAATATTTTGAGCGAAGACAAGGTGCGGGCGATGTCCATGCTTGAACATTTGCAGCGTCTGGGCGTCAATCTCTGGCTGGATGATTTCGGTACCGGGTACTCGTCATTGAGCGTCCTGAAACGGCTGCCCGTCAGTGGGGTCAAGATTGACCGCGCCTTTGTCCCGGAAGTGACCCGGGATCCGGAAACGGGCCTTCTGGTCGAGGCGATCATGACCCTGGCCAAAAGCATGAAACGCAAGGTGATCGGTGAAGGGGTCGAAAGTCCCGAGCAAAAAGAGTATTTGCGCAGCCGTGGCTGTGATTATGCCCAGGGGTACTTTTTCGGGCGTCCCATGTCGGGAGAGGAGTTTGGCAAGTTTCTCGACAAGCACAACAACACCGGTATGACCCAGGAGTCATTGGCTGCTGCGTCTTGAATCTCCATCCCTGAGATGGTTCCCCTCCCGGGCTTCCCCTGGAAGCTGTCTAATAACTTGATAATTTCAAAAAAAAACGAATGAAAAACTGGGATGGAGGTCCAGGAGGAAGGGCT
>JADGCO010000074.1 GCA_015228935.1 Magnetococcales bacterium
GCTTGAAATCATCTCAAAAGCAGCTCGAAAAATGGGAAAAGCTGCGAAGATGGGTCAAGCGGTGTTCATGGATCGGACTGGTCAGCAAATCAGCCGTCTCTGTCAATGAAAGGTCCAGGTGACGTTTGGCAATGCGCCGTTGCTCCGGCACGCGAATGCCGATGAATTGGTCCCCTTCGCCATAGTCTCCCGGTCCAGTCTTGAAAAAACGTCGTAATTGGGCTGCCTGCTCAGGGTTGCCCAGTTTGTCCAGTTCTTTTTTGACCGTGGCTGCATGCATATTCTTCTCTGAGGAAATCAAACATTTTATCATCTTGAACATTTTCCCAGGAGATGATCATCCGATCAAGCCTTGGTCGAAAGTTAGCGAGGGTTGCTCCTTCCGTTTGACTTGTCCGACCCGCCATTGGGTATTTTGGTGGGATCACCTTTGCGGATTATGGTGGACTGCAAAGGTGGAATGCCGGACAATTCGCAACCAGAGTTGCTGTTTCCGCCTGGCTTGGCATCCTCGGCCTGGACGGCGAGTATGTGCCACTGGAACCTTTGCCCTCGAACGGCAACCGTTTTTCGCAGGATGGAACAAGAAGGAACAAACGTTCTTGAATACTCTCGCAACAAAAACCTGCTGGCACTGTCTGGTCGGCGCAACGCTAAAAATGGTGTTGGAACCTGTTGGCATCGATGTGTGTTCGGAAGTTCAGGTCGTCTCCCTGCCGCCCAAGGCAGATCTGATCTTGATCCAGCGCCATGCCAGTGGGTGGACAGAAGAACAGCGTGTGTTCCTGGCTGACGGATTGTGGGATCTTGATACAGACCACATTCTGATCGAAATCAAGGTTACCGAAAGCCTGCATGAAGGTGTCCTGTCTCAGATCGCGGTATATGACACCTTGTACCTGGAAACCGCCCGTTTGGAGCGACATCAGCTGCGGAGCGTCATCGTCAGCTCCACGACTCCTCACAAGGATTTTCTTGAGCGGTTTGCCTTTGAACCTGTCGGACCAAGAGGCGTTTATGAAAGTTTGAACGAATCATGGTCGGCCTATGGAGGTTGCAGATGAAAGGTGCATTGGGTATTCCAGAAACAGAAGACATTACACCCGAGTACGTCTCCCAGCTTGGAAAGGAATGGCTTGACTGGTTGGTAGACGTAACACCCGATGAGGAACTTTTCTCCTTGCCAAAATTCGGGCATCATTTGGTGTTGAAGCTTCAGGAAGGAGAGGCCGCGATTTTACTGCGCATTCTTCGCCGTCGTTTTCCTGACCTGCCTGCCTGGGTTGAGTCCAAGGTCCTTGCTGCCAATCTGGATACCCTGGATGTATGGATAGACCGAGCCATTGACGCACACTTGTTGGATGACGTTTTTAAAGAAGTCCATAAAGCCGGTTGAAAAGCTGGTTTTTTTCATTGAATCAAATGCCCGGTTTCAACCAAAAAAAAGAGGGGCAAAAGCCCCTCTCTGAAAGTTTGCTGCTGAACAGAAATCAGGCAGGGATGCCGCTCAACCCTTCTGGATGGGAATGACGACGCCCCGGTTTTCGTAATCTTTGATCAGGTGGAAGTTCAGATATTTGTAGGTATCCTTGGCCTTGGGTTCCACCTTGTCCCGCACCAGATTCAGGTATTCGTCCACTGAGGGAATCTGCCCTTTGATGGCACAGACGGCGGCCAGTTCGGCTGAGCCGAGATAGGTCCGTGCCCCCTTGCCCATCCGGTTGTCGAAATTGCGGGTGGAGGTGGAGAAGACGGTGACATTGTCGCGCACCCGGGCTTGGTTGCCCATGCAGAGGGAGCAGCCGGGAATTTCGGTCCGCACCCCGGATTTGCCGAAAATGCTGTAGATGCCTTCTTCCACGAGTTGTTCTTCGTCCATGCGGGTGGGAGGTGCAACCCACATCCGCCCGGGAACCGGCGGGGCACTGTCGAGAATGCGTGCCGCAGCCCGGAAATGACCAATATTGGTCATGCAGGACCCCAGGAACACTTCGTCAATCTTGTCGCCGGCCACCTGCGAGAGCAGTTTGACATCATCCGGATCATTGGGGCAGGCCACAATGGGTTCCTTGATTTCGTTCATGTCGATTTCAAGGATGTGGGCATATTCGGCGTTGGCATCCGGTTCCAACAGGACCGGGTTGGCCAGCCAGGCTTCCATCTGGGCAATGCGCCGATTGAGGGCCGTGGCACTTTGATAACCCTGTTTGACCATGTTTTTGAACAGGGTGACGTTCGAGCGCAAAAATTCTTCGACCGGCTCTTTGGCCAGACGCACGGTACAAGCAGTTGCCGAACGTTCGGCGGAGGCATCGGCCAGCTCAAAGGCCTGTTCGACCCGCAGATTGGGCAGCCCTTCAATTTCCAGGATCGTGCCGGCAAAAATATTTTTCTTGCCTTTCTTGGCGACGGTCAACAACCCTTTCTGGATGGCGACCCAGGGAATCGCATTGACAAGATCCCGCAGGGTGATCCCGGGTTGCATCTGGCCCTTGAAGCGGACCAGGACTGATTCGGGCATTTCCAGGGGCATGATGCCGGTCGCAGCGGCAAAAGCGACCAGACCTGAGCCAGCGGGGAAAGAGATGCCGATGGGGAAGCGGGTGTGGGAGTCGCCGCCGGTACCGACCGCATCGGGCAGGACCATCCGGTTCAGCCAGGAGTGGACCACGCCATCCCCGACCCGCAGGGCGACACCGCCCCGATCCGTGATGAATCCGGGCAGGGTTTTGTGGGTTTTGATATCCACGGCCTTGGGATAGGCTGCCGTATGGCAAAAGCTCTGCATGACAAGATCAGCAGAGAAGCCCAGACAGGCCAGCTCCTTGATTTCATCGCGGGTCATGGGACCGGTGGTGTCCTGGGAACCGACGGTGGACATGGCCGGTTCACAGTAGGTGCCTGGCCGCACGCCGGGCAGCCCGCAGGCCTTGCCGACCATCTTTTGGGCCAGGGTATACCCCTTGCCGGTGTCGGGTGGCACACTGGGTTGCATGAACAGGTTGGAAGCCGGCAGACCCAATGCTTCCCGTGCCTTGGCGGTCAGTTTGCGACCGATGATCAGGTTGACCCGGCCACCGGCCCGGAATTCATCGGGGAGGGTGCGGGGTTGCAGTTGGAAGGAGGAGACCTGCTGGCCATCCCGGGTGATGGTGCCGGTTTTGGTGTGGATGGTGATCAAATCACCCGATTTCAACTGACTGACATCGCACTGGATCGGCAACATGCCCGAATCTTCGGCGGTGTTGAAGAAAATGGGGGCAATCGTGCCACCGATGACCACGCCCCCGGTCCTTTTGCCCGGAACGTAGGGAATATCCTGTCCAATCCACCAGATCAGGGAGTTGGCGGCGGATTTGCGCGAGGAACCGGTTCCCACCACATCGCCCACGAAAGCCAGCGGATGACCTTTTTGGCGCAAGGCTTCGATCTCCGGCAGAGAGCCGGGTTTCCGGTTGATCAACATGGATTTGGCATGGACTGGAATATCTGGCCGGCTCCACGCTTCGGAGGCCGGGGAAAAGTCATCGGTGTTGATTTCGCCGTCCACCTTGAAGACCGTCACGGTGACGGTCTCGGGAAGTTCCGCCCGGGAGGTGAACCAGGTGGCATCGGCCCAGTTTTGCAACACCTGTTTGGCGTTGGCATTGTTTTTGGCCTTGGCAACGACCGTTTCAAACTTGTCATAGACCAGAAGGGTATTCGACAAGGCGGCCACGACATCCTTGACCAGGGCCTGATTGTCCAGCAGGTCGATCAGGGGTTGAACATTGAAGCCACCCATCATGGAACCGAGCAGACGCACGGCATCGGCGGGTTTGATCACCGGGCAGGAGACTTTGCCATTGGCCACCTGGCCGAGAAATTCGGCCTTGACCTGGGAGGCATCGTCCACACCGGGGGGAACCTGGTTGGCGAGCAGGTCAGCGAGAAATTTTTCCTCGCCGGCGGGGGGATTCTGCAACATCTTCACCAGTGCCCGGGTTTGTTCGGCATCCAGGGGCAAGGGGGGTACACCTTCTTTTTGGCGATCGGCAACGTGTTGGCGATAGGCCTCTAACATGTCGTTCTCCTTTGGGGTCGATGCGATGGTCAAACAGTTGGGAAAATTCCCGTGTCCGTCAGGCGGTGTCATCGCCAGGGAGATCCCTGCCGCCATTGCAGAGCGGCGGACGTGGAATGAACAAGTCGATCCGTGACGCGCGTCATCCAATCTTCCTTGTGCGTATAATTAACGATTTTTTCGGCCCGGATCAGCTCCCGGGCAATCCAGCGGTCCGTCCCCAGACCATCCACCAATCCCAGGGGGACGGCCTCTTCACCGGTCCAGAACAGACCACTGAACAATTTTTCCTGGGAACCTTTCAACTTATCACCGCGACCTTTGCGGATGGTTCCGATGAATTGCTGGTGTATCTTGGCCAACAGATTGTGGGCATGGGCTTTTTCTTCGGGTTTCAAATCCGCGAACGGGTCCATGAAAGCCTTGTGTTCCCCGGAGGTCAGGGTGCGGCTTTCCACACCGATTTTGTCCATGACGGATTTGACGCCGAAGGATTGCATGATCACGCCGATGGACCCCACCAGGGTGGCCTTGTCGGCATAAATCTCCTTGGCAGCGGCAGCGATGTAATATCCTCCCGAGGCACAAATGTCTTCCAGGGCGGCATACACCGGAATTTT
The DNA here is from genome assembly GCA_015228935.1 of Magnetococcales bacterium. Lineage (NCBI taxonomy): Bacteria > Pseudomonadati > Pseudomonadota > Magnetococcia > Magnetococcales > Magnetococcales bacterium. Next base: position 4,684 of record JADGCO010000074.1, read on the forward strand.
TGGATATTTTTCGCGCAGACGCATCACTTCGTCGAAGATCATGCCGGCCTGGGTCGGACTGCCGCCGGGGGAGTTGATGCGCAGAATGATGCCACGGCTTTTTTTGTCTTCGAAGGCGGCCTTCAAGCCATCGATGATGTTGTCGGCGTTGTATTCGGTTTCCGGCAGGATCGGACCCCGAATATCCACCACGGCGGTGTGCTTCTCATCCGTGGAGAGTGTGTGGAGTTCCATCCCCTTGCTGACCTCGGGCATGTTCAAGAGCAACAACGCGATCAGGTAGACCGCGATGAAGAGTCGAAACCAGTTTTTTCCCCGATTGACCGCCCGGTGGGCACGCAGATTTTCGAGAAACAAGCGCTCCAATGCCTGCCGCTCGGCATCGCGGGTCTCTTCCAGGCGAACCAGAAAGTCGGCGGGAACGTAACTTCCACAAGCCGGGCGGTGATTGTCGGGTACCTGCGGTTCAGGCGATTGCAGAGAGGGTTCCGTCTTGTCCATGGGTCAGGGGGGTCTCCGGTCAAAGGCAAATTGCACAAAAATCCCTTCACTATAGCAGATTTCTGACCCTTGTCACCCTGCCGTGTGATTCCTGAATTCACCAACTGCTTTTTTTCAAGAACGGGGGGCGTCGATGGGCCAACGTGCGCTATCAAGGGGATCGCACTCACCCAGGATACGTGGCATGCGCCTGCTGTCGAGGATGGATGGGGGCCATGGATGTTCCTATAATTCCGGGTGAAGGTGGAATGACGGAATCGCACGGTGTAGGATCATCATCCGGCGATTGACGATGAATTTCACGGACTTCTTTCACGGGTTGGAAAACAGACGGCAGATATGGTTGCAACACGACATGGAAAAAATGATTCGGGCCAAACTGGAAGAGATAGAACATCATGAAGGGGTAAGGATCCTCTTTGCATGTGAATCCGGCAGTCGGGCCTGGGGATTTGCATCTCCTGGCATCACTATCTGCATATGGCCAAAGGGAACTATCGCGAGTATCTGCGTGGAGATGAGGTCTGGCTCAAAAAATATCTTTACGTACTCCGTCCCTTGTTGGCTGTGCGTTGGCTGGAAAGGGGGTTGGGCCCAGTCCCGACTCTGTTTCAGACCATGGTCGAAACCGTGGTTGAGCAACGCGAGATATTGGACGCTATTGGGACCTTGTTGCAAGCAAAGATGGCAGGTGATGAATTGTCCAGGGGACCACGGATTCCGCTCCTCAGCGACTTTCTGGAAACTGAGTTTGCCCGGCATGAAGCGGCTCAAGTGCCATCGTCTCTCAACAGACCGCCGGTGGAGCCTCTGAACGCCTTGTTCCTGGATGCCTTGCAGGAGGCTTGGCCCGATGGATAGTACGCAACTTCTGGTCGTTTTTTTCGGTAACCAAAAGGACGTGACTGACTGCGAGTATCCAGGTTGACGGTACCAGTGCCTCCACAATCATTCCTTTGCTGGAATGGCTGAAGTGGAGTTGGTCACCCCTTCTCGCAATATCAAAACGGGAACGGATATGGAAGATTTGCTTCGTTTTCTCAATGCAGCCCCCACGCCGTTTCATGCGGTTGAGGCTGGTGTGCGTTTGTTGTTGGCGAATGGCTTTCAACAGGTACGCGAAGAGGCTGCCTGGGACCTGGTACCCGGGGGACGTTATGTGGTTACGCGCAGCGATGCTTCCCTGGTGGCCTTTGTCCTGCCCACCCGGATGGAGCATCCCGTGCCCTTGCATATCGCGGCGGCCCACACCGACAGCCCCACCCTCAAGGTCAAACCCAATCCCCTGAAACGCAAAAAGGATGACCTCCTGCTCGATCTCATGGTCTATGGCGGAGCCATCCTTTCAAGTTGGTTTGATCGGGATTTATCCCTGGCCGGACGCATCTACTATCTTGACCATCTTGGCGTGGAAAAAAATCTCCTGGTGGATATCGGGCGTCCGGTGACCCGGATTCCCAATCTGGCCATCCATCTGCAACGGACCGGTACCGACGAACAAAAAATCAATCCCCACGAGGAACTTTCAGCCCCGTTCTGGTGGACTCCAGGCCAATCAGGGAGTGGCCAGGAATCCCTCAGGCAACCTTTCATCGAGTTGTTTGCAGGTGAAGTGGCCCGCCTCGATCCACAGGCCTTGCCGGTACGTTTGTTGGATTGGGATCTGCAACTTTACGACACCCAACCAGCCTCTCTGGCCGGGTTGCACGACCAATGGATCGTCGGGAGCCGTCTGGATAATCTTTTGTCGGTCTACGCCATTGTTACGACCTTGGCCAGACTCGATCCCCTTCAGACGACGACGATCAGCATGGGCGCACTCTTCGATCATGAAGAGACCGGGTCTCTCTCCATGGCCGGAGCTGCCGGCAATTTTCTCCAGACCCTGCTGACCCGCATCTGTCCCGATGCCGTGTTGCTGGCCCGGGCCATGCCGGGTTCCCTGTTGCTCTCGGTTGACAATGCCCACGGTTATCACCCCAACTATCCTGCCCGCCAGGATGAAAATCATGCCCCGCACATCAATGCCGGCATCGTTGTCAAGCACCATGCGGGTCAGCGTTACGCCACCCTGGGTTCGACTGCGGCCCGGATCAGGGCCATGGCTGCCCGCCATGCCATTCCCTTGCAGGATTTTACCGTGCGTGCCGACATGCCCTGCGGTTCGACGGTCGGCCCTACCCTGTCGGCGCGTCTGGGCATTCCAGGGGTCGATCTGGGCCTCCCCACCTGGGCCATGCACTCCGTGCGCGAAACGGCCGGTTGTCAGGATATGCGCGATCTGCTCCGGTTGCTGGAGGCTTTTTATGCCAGTCATTGATCTCGGCGGTTTTTGACAGGAAAAAATGTGCCACGCATGCCTGTTCGGCGGCTCGATGCAACGGCTTGTCATTGATTCCGGTCATTGATCTCGGAGGTTTTTGACAGGAAAAAATACGCCAACGCCTATCTGTTCGGCGGCTCGATGCAATGGCTTATCCAGCGTCGCAATCGGAATGCCCTCCCGGATGGCCAATTCCAGATAGGTTGCATCGTAGGATGTCAGATTGTTGGTCCGGGCCAGGTTCATGATGGAACTCGTTATGGCATCACGGCGGCTTGCAATCTCGACAATAGGCAAAGAGTCCAGCAGGGAGATGAACCGGGAGGATGCCGTAGGGAGCAACATGTTGCGTCTCTCGGCAACCAGGAGAACGTTGCTGACTTCAAGTATCCAGATTGATGGCACAAGTGCTTCTGCATGGTGCAAACTGCGTAAAACTTCCTGAGTGTAATCTGTTTGTTGGTTGGAAAAGCACCAACTCAGGGTTACCGAAGCGTCCAATACGAACCGTTGCATATCAACGCCGACCTTCATCGATCATGTCACGAATGGCAACGTCGCCCGTGGTGTGTTGGGTACCGAATGCCTCCATGGCACCAATCACATCCTTGACTCTGGTCTTCATTGTGGGGTGTACGGGTTGCAGAACGGCGACAGGATGCCCATGTTTGGTAATTGTGAACTGTTCACCACGGGTTACCCGGTCCAAAATTTGTGACAGGTGGGTTTTTGCTTCGAAAGCACCAATGACTTCCATATGGAATCTCCTGTTTGTACCTATTTAGACCAGTTCAGACCAGTTTGACTGACTGAGCGCACATTTGCAATCAAAATCGGCAGGATTTTTTGTTCATCGGTTCAGATATGCCATAACCATCAAATTTTTTTCTCCCAACCTCCGGCAGGACTCTGGACCCAATATTCCATGGTACAACCCAGATTTCGATAGTGGCTGTAACGTTGCCGGCTGGCGAGATGGTTTCTTGGGTCCAGGTTGCTGGCAAAGGCAAAATCGACCACCAGATCGAACTGACCGGGATTGGACAGAGGAAGAGAGTTGGCGACGATCAGGACCGTGGCTCCATTCTGGTCATTCGGGGTGGTCCCGATCAGAATGGGTTGCAGCTCCGGGTTTGGTTCACTCTCCAGACCGTGCGGCAGAAAGCTGTTTTCAGGGTGGCACCACAGGTGCTGGTCCAGGAGTTGGGCATGCTCCGGGTTGGCGGCGACGATGAAAAGCCGCAGGCCTCGTTCCACGGCCTTGGTGGCGAGCCTGGCAATCAATTGGAAAAACTCCCCCCCAGCGGCCTGATAAAAGCGGACCGTGGGGGGCGTGTCCGGCGTGGTTCTGGCCATCAGTCCATGTACTTGCGGGCAAAGCGGCAGAGCAGACGCACCCCAACCCCCGAGCCTCCCTTGGGAACATGGGGGCGGCCCGTTTTTTCCTGGGCGGTTCCGGCAATGTCCAGATGTGCCCAGGCTCGGCCCTTCTCCACAAACCGGGAAAGAAAACACCCCCCCATGATGGCCCCGGCATCCCGGGTTCCGGCATTTTTGATGTCGGCCACATCCGATTTGATCTGCTCCTGATATTCGGGAAACAATGGCAACGGCCAGAGTCGTTCGCCGGCTTCTTCGCCAGCCCGCCGCAAACACCGGGACAGGCATTTGTCATTGCTCATCAAACCGCTGCATTCGGACCCCAGGGCCACGATACAGGCCCCGGTCAGGGTTGCCAGATCGATCAGATAGCGGGGCTTGAAGCGTTCGGCGTAGTGCAGGGCATCGGCGAGAATCAGGCGGCCTTCGGCATCGGTATTGATCACCTCGACATGGATTCCCTTGGCGGTCTTGATGATGTCTCCGGGACGCTGGGCCGTGCCCGAGGGGAGGTTTTCCGCTGCCGGGACAATACCAACGACATTGATGGGCAGTTTCATTTCGGCGACGGCCTGCATGAAGCCAAATACCGCCGCGCCGCCGCACATGTCATATTTCATGGTTTCCATCTTCTCCGCCGGTTTGAGCGAAATGCCCCCGGCATCGAAGGTGATGGCCTTGCCAACCACGGCCAGGGGGGGCGTTTCGCCGGCGTTGCGGTACTCCAGGACCAGCAGGCGGGGGGGATGGCAACTTCCCTGACCCACGGCCAGAATGCCCTGCATGCCGGCGGCCTGCATCTCCTCCACGTTCAGGATGGTGGTGCGAAGAGCGTATTTTTCGCCGAGTTGACGGGCCTGATTGGCCAGATATTCGGGGGTGACGACGTTGGCGGGGTGATTGCCCAGATCACGGGCCAGGAAAACGCCTCCCACCACCGCCCGCGCCCGGTTGATGCGTTCCCGGATGCCATCGACATCCTCCTTGCGCACGGCCAGGGTGAGCGATTGGGGTTGAAAACGTTCGGCTTCGGGGGCTTCCTGTCGATAAAGTTCAAAGCGATATCCGCCGAGTAGCACACCCTCCACCAGGGCCTCGGCAGCAGCGGCCCGCTTGATGCCGTGGTGATCCAGGGTGATGGCACACAACAGCGTTGCCAAAGAAGATTTTTTGGCCTGCCCGACCAGGGTGCCACCCACGGAGCGCAATCGCTCCAGGGAGATATCCTCTTTTTTGCCCAGGCCCACCAGCAGGATGGCGCGCATGTTCGGATTTTCATTTCCGGCGTGGGGCAGCAGCAAAACATCACCGGGTTTGCCGCTGATCCATTTGGCGTCCAGGGCCTGGCATACGGCTTTTTCCACATCCGGGCCACAGGCTTTCAGGGCCTCCTGGGGATGGCGGCCTTCGTAGATTCCCACGACCAGACACTCCCCGGACCAGTCCGGAATTTTTCCGGTATCCACCTCGATTTTCAACATGCGCTCAGCCATGACTGCCCTTTCTCCATCCTGTCGATTGTGTTCATCATGACCGCCTTTTCTCCACCTTGTCGCCCGGGTTCACCGTGACTGCCCTGTCCCGACCCTGTCGATTGTGTTCATTTTGAATTGAGATTGGGCGGCGAATGCCGATATCATCCCGGGTCTTGCCACATGTGTTGCACTGGTGCCCGTGTGATCCAAGGGGAGCAAGGTGACCCGTCCATGAAGCGACTCTCCCGGTATTTGCTGGCAGAATGCACCCTGAAGGCCGCGCTGGCCCTCCTGGTGTTGACCTTTCTGATCCTTCTGCCGCAACTTGTAAAGCTGATGTATCTGTGGATCGACAGCACGTTGGCCCTGGGCGTCCTGCTCCACATGACCATTTTGATTTTGCCGAAATTTCTGGTGGCGACGCTCCCCATGGCTCTGTTGTTGGGGATTCTCCTGGCTCTGGGTCATCTTTCCCAGGAGAGCGAGATTGTCGTCATGCGTGCCAGTGGACTCAGTCTCTACCAAATTGCCCGGCCCATTGCAATTCTCGTTCTCCTGGCCACGGTTTTTTCCCTGTGGTTGAACTGGGTGGCGGTACCGCAGGCGCATCAGCTCTTCTACCAGATGAAGGGGGTCATGCTGACCCGCAACACCCTGGCCATCAAAAGCAACACCTTTCAACAAATCCTGCCGGGTCTCACCCTGTATGTGGTCGAACAAAATAGTACGGAACGGATTCTTTCCGGTATTTTGATTCACGACCAGCGGCGGGGGGAGCCGGAAACCATCGTTGCCCGCAGGGGGCGTTTGCATCAGGACTCTTTAGGACACATGGCGCTCTACTTGGAGGAGGGGAGCCGGCAGATGCAGCTTGCCGATGGTGGTTTGCGGCGGATGGATTTTGCCACCTTCGATCTTGATCTGGGTCTGGACGGGACGACGCCTGCGGATGATCCGGAGACTCGTTCCATTGCCATCCATACGTTACCGGCGCTCTATCGGGCGCTGCATGTCGGTTCAGAAGAGCGTATTCATCTCGCCCGGATGGAGTGGCAGCGGCGACTGGCGATTCCCATGGCCACGCTCATTCTCGGCCTGTTGGCCATTCCGCTGGGCATCCAGCAGAGTCATCGCACCCGGCGCAGTCATGGTTTCATCCTGGCCATCCTGATCCTGGTCGGGCACTTCACGCTGATAACTCTGGGGGAATTTTTGGCGCGCCGGCAAATATTGGATCCGATATCGGGCTATTGGTTGCCCAATGTGGGCATGGCCTTGCTGGCCTGGCATGTGTTCCGGGAGTCGGCCCGCGACAGGCCGGTTTTCCTGGCCGACCGGGTGCAGGCGGCGATTCATTTTTTGATCCGGATTGTGCCGGGAAAGCGTTGGGTCATATCCCGGGGAGATGTCTGACATGACGGTTTTGTTTCGCTATCTGCTCAGGGGGTTCATGACGGGTTTTTTCCAGGTATTGGGGGTGTTCGTCACCCTGTTTTTCCTGCTGGATGGTGCTGAACAGATTCGCCGCTACAGTCAGGCCCCTTATGCCGATTGGCAAAATGTATCCCAGGTCATTTTGTTGCGCATCCCGGCGTTGACGGTGCAGTTGTTGCCGCCCATGGTCCTGCTGACCACATTGTTTGTCTTGTCCCGTCTGGCGCGACACAATGAAATCACGGTCATGCGGGCCGGGGGAATTTCCATTTATCGGGTGTTGTGGCCGTTTCTGGCGGGTGGCATTCTGGTGGCGGGGATGCAGTTCATGATTCAGGAACAGGTCGTGCCGCGTGCCAATCTGGTGGTGCAACGTCTCTCCCAGGAAATTCAGGGAAAATCCTCCCGTCTCTCCCTGGCCCGGGATACCCAGGATTTGTGGTTGCGCGACGGCAATCGGATCATTCATGCCGAACAGGTTTCCGTGCAGCATCAGGCCTTGTTGGGCATCAATGTGTTTCAATTTGACGAGCAGTTCAATCTGGTCGGGCGTCTGGATGCGCATCGGGCGGAGCGACTGCCGGAGGGATGGCGGCTGTTTGCGGGCGTTGAACATGATTTTCGTGGCAATGCCGGACCGCGCCCTTTTCGGCAGCAACCCTGGGCAATCAATCTGGAGACCGAGCAACTGGACCGCAACACACCCCCTCCGGAGGCCTTGCCGGTGCGGCGACTTTGGGTGATGGCCGCCCGTCTGGAGCAGGAGGGGTATGATGCCACGCTTTACCGGATGGTGTTGCAGCGCAAGCTGGCCAATCCTTTTGCGACCCTGGCGGCCCTTCTCCTGGCTTTTCCGTTTGCCTTGCGCTTGCAGCGTCTGGGTGGCACCACCCGTTCCCTGACCGTGGGCATTCTGGCCGGATTTCTGCTGCTCATCATGACCGACATGACCGAGGCTTTGGGGGTTGGAGGGCGGTTATCCCCGCTGATTGCGGCCTGGTCGCCCGTGATTCTTTTTGCCAGTCTGGGGTTTTCCTTGCTGATGCACCTGGAAGAGGAAGCGAGGGTTTGAAGCCTGGGCAAACCGTTCCGGGGCGACCGGGGGGATATCGCTGGTATCGATCTGGTCGTCGGTCATGGCATCCAGGGCTTCCCAATCCGTTTCAGAATTGGTTAAAGTATGATTCCCGTTCATGTTTTACCGCCTTTCGCATGGAAATAATTCGGGTTCGATCATTCCGTTCCGTATGGGCAATGACAACGACATGACCGTAAAGCAGCCCAAATGTGAGAAAACGTTGTTCACCGTAGGGTCCCGTATCTTCAATTGTAAACGTCTGGCCTGACAGGACTTTTTCAGCATCACGAAAATCGATTCGGTGCTTGCGCAAGTTGATCAGGCGCTTGGCTTCGTCCCACTCGATGTCCATATTGCCATGATGATGTTATGATGTCGTTACTGGAAGTTCCATGAATCTGGTATGATTGACCGGGTCAAATCCGGGGTACTCCCGCACAGGTTGGCAGCGATACCCTGATCCACATGATAGGACGTTTTTTTGAAAATGACGACACCATTCAAACAAAAAATATTTGCATTCCTCAGGGCAGGTGTGATCCTCTTGTTGTTGGGGTATGTCGGTGCGGCGGGTTATCTGTATCTGTATCAGGATCAAAAAGTGTATCGGCCCAATGTGCAGATGCAGGCCACGCCGACGCAATGGGGATTGGTTTATGAGGATATTTCCTTGACCAGCGAGGGATATCGTTTGCAGGGCTGGTGGTTGCCTGGAACGGCAGGGGGACCGGTTGTGTTGTTTTTGCACGGCAATGCGAGCAACATTTCGCAGTTGGAAAAGATATCTTTATTGTTTCAGCGGGTGGGTTGGTCTACACTCTTGTTTGATTATCGGGGATATGGCAAAAGCGCCGGCCAACCCTCGGAGGCGGGCACCTATGCCGATGGTCAGGCAGCGTGGGATTATTTGACGGGTTTCAGGGGGATACCGGCGCATAAAATCATTCTGTACGGTCACTCCCTGGGTGGTGGGGTGGCCACATGGCTGGCCGTTCGACATCCACCCGGAGGGGTGATCATGGAAGGGAGTTTTACGTCGGTCCCGGACCGTGGTGCCGAAATCTATCCCTGGCTGCCGGTACGGTGGTTGTCGCACACCCTCTATGACAATCGTTCCCGCATCGGCAAAATCAAGGTGCCGTTGCTCGTCATGCACAGCCGGGAGGATGAGGTGATCCCTTTCCACCATGGCGAACAGCTTTATGCCCTGGCCAATCCACCCAAAACCTTCCTGGAAATGACCGGCAGGCATAATGAGGCGTTCAGAAATTGGGATAAGGCAGAGGATGTGTTGCGGGATTTTGGCAAGCTTCTGACGGACAGGTGATATTTTATGCGATACAAATACGACGTTTTTTTGAGTTATAGCCACGAGGACAAGGTGGTGGTTCGGGAGTTGGCCGAGCGGTTGGAGAATGACAAGTTGAAGGTTTGGCTGGACGAGTGGAAAATTGGCTCAGGGGATCCTGTTATTTCGGAAATTGGAAAGGGTTTGGAACAATCTCGGGTGTGTGTATTGCTCTTGTCTGATTATTATTTCCAGTCGGAATGGGGTGAATATGAACGTAACGTAGTCATGAATCGTGATCCGAACAACAGAGATAAACGGTTTGTTTTTCTCAGATTGAACAACTGTGTAATTCCTGATACTCTGAATGTTTTTTTGATCATCGATTATCGCCAAAAAAATGAAGAAGAATACCAAAAGCTTCTTGATTTCTGTAAAGCTGGAAGGTCCCCAGGCAAGAGAAAAAAAATCAAGAAACCCCCGGAAAATGATGATCAAAACAAGGGTCAAGACGCAGATAAAGAAAAATCAAAATTCTCGGATGATCAAGAAGAATTTAAAAAAGATACCGAACGACTTTTCAATAAATTGCGGATGGATATTGCCTTCGATCTGTCTCGATCTGAATCTGCATCTGCCATGAAAAAATTGGCAGGCATGATGCCAAAGATGACAGATGGTGCAGTGGAGGTTACAGGAGATGATTGCGAACGATTGACCGACAGGCTGCTTGCCCTTGATTTTGCACGAGGCCATGAGATTTTGCTCACGGTCTATCAAGATATGCTGAGTCAACGTGATATGCCGGGTGCGGGAGTGATCAGGGATGTGAGCAGCAGGCTGCTGCCCTGGATCTATGTTGCCAGTAGCAAAGAGTTTATCCAAGCAGAGTCAGGAAGGGGCATATTGGGGGATGTGTTGCACATTCCGGTCGGGATCGTTTCGTTTGCCGAGATTGTCATGGCCGGTCTTGAAAGACGGCAGGTGCTATGGAAATCCCTGGAAAAGTTTCCTGTTGGGAAAGATGGGTCTAATTTTCGTGATCTTTTGCCGGAGGTCGGAATGTCGGACAATATGCAAGATATTGTGTTACAGGATTTATATAAGAGATCCAAACCTCCCGATGAAACTTTTGTTGGCAAGCCACGTGATCAGCAGATTAGATCCCTGAATACTGAATTCAGACAAAGCCGCATGGATGGTAACAGAGTTTACTACATCTATAATGAAAGTTCGATCCATACACGTGACAGAAAAAAATTCGACGATCTGCTGAAATGGATCGCCAGTACGTTTCCGGATTTGGTGATGATCAAATTAAATCATGATCTTATGGATACTCACCATGCTCTTTTCCTGAAAATTCGCAAGTTGATTGTTCCGGAGGGCAAATGACCGTCAATAATCTCATTGCATTACCAGAATCTGGTCAATCCTCGCGTCAGGTCAATTTTGCGACTGAAACAGGATTGGCTGATCGGGTACATTTATTGGGAGTGGAGGAGATCCACGCCATCAACGCGGCCATCATGGCTGGCCGGCCCTTGCTGGTGCGAGGCGAACCGGGTACCGGAAAAAGCCAATTGGCACGGGCTGCTGCCGCGCTTTTGAAGCGGGTGTTCATCCAACATGTCATCGATTCCCATACGGAAGCCCGGGATTTGCTCTGGTCTTTCGATGCGGTCAAACGTCTGGCCGAAGCGCAACTGGTGGGTGCCCTGAACCAGGATTTGAATCAGGCCAGAGAGGAGTTGGCGGTAGAGCGTTTTCTTCATCCTGGCCCATTGTGGTGGGCGTTTGATTGGGAAAATGCCAGGCAGCAGGCTGATCGGATTGCGGTTGCGTCGCCTCCGCAGCGTGATGGGGGTGACTGGAGCAATGGGAGTGTCTTTCTTCTGGACGAAATCGACAAAGCCGAATCAGAGGTACCCAACGGATTGTTGGAAGCTTTGGGATCCAGGTCCTTTATTCCCATGGGTCGTACCGAGCCGGTGCGTGCAGTGGGAACGTTGCCTTTGGTAGTCATCACCACCAATGAAGAACGTGCCCTGCCGGATGCTTTTTTGCGTCGTTGTCTGGTGTTGCGTTTGCGTCTTCCGCACAATGAGGAGGAGTTGGTCAATTTTTTGGTTGCGCGTGGTCGGGCACACTATCCCAAGGCCAGGGATGCCGTGTTGCGCCGGGCGGCCAAAATGTTGCACGAAAACCGGCTGAGTGCCCTGAGTGTCCGGATCACCCCACGTCCCGGACAGGCCGAGTATCTTGATTTGTTGCGGGCCGTACTGGGACTGGCGACCACGGAAAAGGAGCAGTTGAACATGTTGGAAGTGGTGGCCCAATACACGCTGAAAAAAAATCGGGATCAAGATGTCACCGGGTAGGAAAGTGCCTTGCCCATGAACATTTTGAAAGAAGATATTTTGCCACGCGCTGGTTGTGGCTATGCCGACCTGGTCGTTGCCCTTGGCAAGGAGGGTCAGGCCGGATTGGCAAGCATGGCCAACCTGTTGGGGTATGAATATGAATATGGTTCGGTACAGCGTGAACCGGATGTACCAACGTTCACATTGTCCTCTGAGGAGAAACAAGAGCCTGACATTATCGATGAACCCAAACGAGTCTATCCAGAAGATGTGACGCCAATCTTTTTTTGGCATGTGATTGCCTATAAGGCTCATGGTCCACTGATCCGGGTTGTTTCAGCCGGAACCGATCAGGAAATCCAGGATACTCGTCCAGATCAACCACCACCAGTCACACGGCTTGGTCATTGGAGTGTATTGGCGTCCCGTTTGCGGTCTCGTTTTACGGAACGGGTGGAAGGCAAGAGTCTGGATGTCGAAGGCGTGATTCGCGGGATTGTCCAGAGGCGGATATTGGAGCGATTGCCCCGACGGCGACATTTACGCTGGGGGAACGGTGTGCAAATCATCCTGGATCGCTCCCAACGTTTGATTCCTTTCCAGGACGATCAGGATTGGATGGCCGTGCGGCTGGCGACCCTTTTTCCGCAGCAGAGAGTCGAATTTGCCCGGATTCTGGATGAACTGGATGATCCGGTCATCTTTGGTGAAGCTGGTGCTTGTCTGAAATATCGAATTCCTCATCCAGGTACCTTGGTGGTGGTTTTGGGGGATCTGGGGTGTCTGGCGGTGCAGTCAGCAACATTGACGCAGCGTTGGGAGGCATTGGGTCGCGACCTGCTCAACAGGGCGTGTCGTCCGGTGGTGTTGACACCTTGTCCGGTGTCGCGTTGGTTACCGGGGAGGGTGCGCTCCTGGACCATGTTGCCTTGGGAAGGGGGGGTTGGGAATGCACACCACTCTGCCGAAGATTTGGCGGCGCGGGCCGAGCGGTTGTTGACTCTTTTGTCGCCAGCGATTCGTATTGAGCCGGGGTTGTTGCGGGAAATTCGCCTGCTCTTAGGTGCAGAGGCTGATGCGGGCACTGAGACCGATGTCTGGTGTCATCCGACCATGCTGTGTCGTTCCCGGGTGGCCGGATCCCTGGATCCAGAAGCGGTTCCGGGTTTGCGGGAAAAATTTGCTCGCGAAGATCCTGTCCTGCAACACAAGGTGATTGATTGTCTACGCCGTTGGCGAGCGGGTCTGGCCAAGGAAATTTGGTGTGAGGAACTTCGCTCTCTGGCTCCAGAACAACTTCCGCCTTCCATACGTGACCATGACCTGCCAGCAGCTCGGCAATATTTCATAAAACTGGCCGAGGAATTGGCGCAACGACCTGGAGGTGCGGCCTGGTATCGACGTTTGTATCACCGGGCATCGCCGATGTATTTCCAGCAGGCTGATCCAGAATTGAGGCTTGCGCAGCAGAAAATGTTTCTGGTGGCATTTCCGGATGATCCAAATGAGCCGGACCAGCCCTTGCCGCCGGGTTTTGATTTGCGCCTGTTGCCCATAATTCATAAAACTCCGGTTGCCATTCCTCTGCGCCAGCAGGGAGAGCAGATTGTGGTGGGGGCCACCACGGGCGGCAGTTATCTGGGCACAATCCTGAGCCGGCAGGATCAGGTCATGGTGGAGGAGTTTTCTGATACTCCCTATCCAGATATCAATGATTCTCCAGCTTTTTGGAGAGGGGGTGTGCCGCCCACCTGGGCTGACTCCTGGGGGTGGGATGCCTATGGGGCCTGGGTCATGTTTTCCTTGGGGAATGTGCAGCAGCGGATGAGGTGGATACTGCCGGGACGGTTCCTGATGGGGTCGCCGAAGGATGAGCCGGAACGCGACGATGATGAAAGCCCACAGCACGAGGTCACCATAGGCGAGGGTTTTTGGCTGTTCGATACAGCCTGCACCCAGGCCCTTTGGCAGGCGGTGATGGAGGAAAATCCCAGTAGATTTCAAAACCCGGATTGCCCGGTGGAAAATGTCAATTTCGAGGATGTGCAAAAGTTTCTTGAACAGATCAACCGCGAGTTACCCGGCCTGGATCTGGTTCTGCCCAGCGAGGCCCAGTGGGAATATGCCTGTCGGGCCGGAACGCAGACACCATTCAGCTTTGGGGAAAACATTACCCCTGCACAGGTCAATTACGATGGTAATCACCCTTACCGAAATGCTTCTAAGGGGAAGTCTCGGCAACAGACGGTCCCGGTGGCCAGCTTGCCGGAAAATCCCTGGGGATTGTTTGAAATGCACGGCAATGTTTGGGAGTGGTGTGCCGATGTCTGGCATAGTTCCTACGCCGGCGCTCCCACGAATGGGCGTGTTTGGGAAGGGGATGGGCCGTCGGGGGGGGGGCGCGTGGTCCGTGGCGGTTCCTGGGTTGACGATGCCCGGTACGTGCGTGCGGCGTACCGCAGCGGGTACGGCCCGGCGTCCCGCATCGACTACCTGGGTTTCCGTTGTGCCCGAGTTCACGTGAGCCAGGCCGGCCCAGCCAGCCGGCAGGCCAGGGCGGAGCCGGTTCTCCCTGGAGCCGCCTTGCAAGCGAATCGCTACGGGCTGACCCAAGGAGGAACCGGCGAGGGAATACTCCTCAGCCTGCGGGAGGGTCCAGAGAAAGCCAAATGTCCCCTGCCCAAGGCACCCGCCTTTGTGGTCCGCACCGATTGTGAAACCCTTACCTTTGGCCGAATCAGCCAACCCAAATGGGCCGAGGCCATGGGACGGGATGCTTTTGGTCTCTGGGCGCGAATTTCTATGGCCAGGAAGAACGAAAAACCTGTTTTGCAACGTCTGCGCTGGATTCCACCGGGGCGGTTCATGATGGGGTCCCCGGAAAGTGAGCCAGGGCGGTGGGATGATGAAGGTCCGCAGCACGAGGTCACCATCGAAAAGGGGTATTGGCTGTTCGATACTCCCTGTACCCAGGCCCTTTGGCAGGCTGTGATGGATGTGAATCCCAGCCGTTTTAAATCCCCGAACCGGCCTGTGGAAAAGGTGAGTTTTGACGATGTCCAGGAATTTTTGCAGCGGATCAACGAGGCACGACCGGGACTCGATCTGGTCTTGCCCAGTGAAGCCCAGTGGGAGTACGCCTGCCGGGCCGGAACCACCACGGCCTTGTATACCGGGAAGATTCAAATTTTGGGTGAACGCAATGCCCCGGCCTTGGATCCGATTGCCTGGTATGGGGGCAACAGCGGGGTGGAATTTGACCTGGATAAAGGAGAAGACAGCACGGGATGGAAGGAAAAACAGTATCCTCATAAACTGGCCGGGACTTGTCCAGTTGGTATGAAAAAACCGAATCCCTGGGGATTGTACGACATGCTCGGCAATGTCTGGGAGTGGTGCCCGGACGCTTGGCATGGTAACTATAAGGATGCCCCCGCAGATGGCCGGGTCTGGGAAGGGCCGTCGGTGGAGCGCCTGATTCGCGGCGGTTCATGGTCTGGCCTTGCCCGGCGCGTGCG